>NZ_OZ208512.1:2265000-2565000 GCF_964512435.1 Tenacibaculum insulae
ATCAAACCAGTTCGTATGTTTTTAATGATTCAGATCATGCAGCAAATCTTTTTTCATTAAAAGAATTAGGATTTATTTACACACGTTTAAATAACCCTACCAATCAAATTTTACAAGAGCGTTTAGCTTCTTTAGAAGGCGGAACAGGAGCTGTAGTATTCGCATCTGGTACGGCAGCAATTTCAACAGGATTGTTAACGTTGTTAAAAGCAGGAGATCATATTGTAGCTTCAAGTAGTTTGTACGGTGGAACTTACAATTTATTAAATGTTACTTTACCAAGATTAGGTATTACAACTACTTTTGTTGATGCTTCTAATCCAGATAACTTTGAAGCAGCTGTACAGGATAATACCAGAGCATTTTTTGTTGAATCTTTAGGGAATCCGAAATTAGATGTGTTGGATTTAAAAGCTATTTCTACACATGCAAAAAAAGCTGAAGTTCCTTTTATTGTTGATAATACAGTAGCTACACCAGCATTGTTAAATCCGATAGAACATGGTGCAAATATTGTAATTCATTCATTAACAAAATATATTGGAGGTCAAGGAAATTCTTTAGGAGGAGCAATTATTGATGCAGGAACTTTTAACTGGGCAAATGGTAAATTCCCTGAATTTACAGAACCATCAGCAGGATATCACGGATTGGTTTATCATGACGCTTTAGGTGCAGCTTCTTACACATTTAAATTAATTTTAGAAGGGCTAAGAGATTTTGGAGGTGCTTTAAGTCCTACAAATGCATTTAATATTATTCAAGGATTAGAAACATTAAATATCAGAATAAAAAAGCATAGTAAAAACGCACTAGATATTGCTACATGGTTGGAAGAGCAACCAGAAGTAGCTTGGGTAAATTACCCAGGTTTAGAAAGTAGTAAATATAACAAGTTAGCAAAAACATATTTATCAAAAGGACAAAGTGGTATTGTTACATTTGGTGTAAAAGGTGGTTATGAGGCAGCAAAAAAAGTATCTGATAACACAAAACTTTTCTCATTATTAGCAAATATTGGAGACACAAAATCACTAATCATTCACCCTGCTAGTACAACACATCAACAATTAAGTGAAGAAGCACAAGAAAGTGCAGGTGTTACGAATGATTTAATTCGTTTGTCTGTAGGACTTGAAGATTTAGCAGATTTAAAAGGCGATTTAAAAGAAGCTTTTTCTACCATATAAACATAAAAAAGAATCGAATGTATTGAGTCTTATTTTTTTGAAGGGGAATAAATTCATGTAAATCGTTCGGTTTTATATTTAAAAAACATACAATTGACAAATACATTAGCACATATAAATATTATTGATTTTACCACGGAGAGCGGTGTTTTATTTAGTAAAATAGCTTTAAGTTATCAGATTTTTGGGGAAAAATTAGGAACTGCTCCTGTGGTATTAATCAATCATGCTTTAACGGGTAATAGTAATGTTGCTGATGTTAAAAATGGTTGGTGGAAAGAATTAATAGGACAAAATAAAGCGGTAAATACTGATAAATACACAGTTTTGTGCTTTAATATTCCTGGAAATGGACATGATGGTTTTTTAATAGAAAACTATAAAGATTTTATAGCTAGAGATATTGCTAAAATATTTTTATTAGGCTTAGAAGAACTAAATGTAAAGCAATTATTTGCTTTAATTGGCGGGTCATTAGGTGGTGGAATTGCTTGGGAAATGGCTGTCTTAAACCCAAAAATAACAAAGCATTTAATTCCGATAGCTACCGATTGGAAATCTACCGATTGGTTGATTGGTAATTGCCAAATTCAAGAACAGTTTTTAAATAATTCAAGTAGTCCTGTACACGATGCTCGTATGCATGCAATGTTATGCTATAGAACTCCAAAATCTTTTAAAGAACGTTTTCATCGATCAAAAAGAGAAGATTCAGAAGTTTTTAATGTAGAAAGTTGGTTGTTACATCATGGTAAAAAATTACAAGAGCGCTATCAGCTAGCATCATATAAATTAATGAATCAATTATTAAAAACAATTGATGTTACTAAAGGTGTAAATAATTCAGACATTTTAGAAATAATTGAAGCAGAGATACACATTATTGGTGTTGATTCTGATTTGTTTTTTACAGCTGAAGAAAATAGAGAAACTCAAAAAGAATTAGCGTTAGTACATTCAAACGTTACTTATAACGAAATAAATTCGGTTCACGGACACGATGCTTTTTTGATTGAATATGAGCAGTTAGAAAAAATAATTGCTCCAATTTTTAATCTAAATATAAAAAATAATAAAATGAAGATATTAAAATTTGGCGGAAAATCGCTGTCGAATGAAGGAATTAATAATGTAATTTCTATTATTGAACAAAAAGTAAATAATCAAGAAAATATAGCTGTAGTAGTATCTGCAAGAGGAAATGCTACCGATCAATTAGAAGAAATTTTAGAAAAAGCTACTAAAAACAAAACCTATATCGAACAATTTGAAGCTTTTAAATACGAACAATCTAAATTAACTCCGTTAGTTGATTTTTCGCCAGAGTTTTCTCGTTTAGAAAAGTTTTTTGAAGGTGTTAGTTTATTAGGTGATTATAGTCAAAAAATAAAAGACGAAGTTTTAGCACAAGGTGAGTTATTATCAACCAAAACAGTTTCAGCACTTTTAAACGAAAAAGGAATAAAAGCAAATGCTACAGATGCTAGACAATTATTAAAAACGGATGAAAATTTTGGTAACGCACAACCAATTATAAATATATCTAAAGAAAATGTAGTAAAACATTTTAAAAATCATAATGGTGAAAAAATAAATATTGTAACAGGTTTTATAGCATCTAACTTAAAAGGAGAAACTACTACTTTAGGTAGAAATGGTAGTAACTACACAGCGTCTTTATTGGCAAATTATTTAGATGCAGAAGAGTTGCAAAATTATACACATGTTGATGGGATTTTTACTGCAAATCCTGATTTAGTAGCTGATGCAAAAAAAATAGAAGAATTATCATTTTCTGAAGCAAATGAATTAGCTAATTTCGGAGCCAATATTTTACATGCAAAAACGATTATTCCGTTATTAGAAAAAAATATCAATCTTCGAATTTTAAATACATTTAATCAAGATGATAAAGGAACGTTAATTACCGCTAAATCAAATTCAAAAGGCATAAAATCCTTATCAGTTTTAGATAATGTAGCGCTATTAAATTTTGAAGGAAGAGGTTTATTGGGGAAAGTAGGGGTAGATGCACGTATTTTTAGAGTTCTAAGTAATAACGGCATTAGTGTTAGCATTATATCTCAAGGATCATCAGAAAGAGGTATTGGTTTAGTTATTGATAAAGACAAAGCCAATGAAGCGGTTAGAGCTTTAGAGCAAGAATTTGAAAGTGATTTTTATACCAAAGATGTAAATCAAATAGCAATTATAAACGATGTTTCGGTAATTTCAATAATTGGGCAAGATTTAAGTGAATTTCATCATCCGTATAATGCGTTGATAAAAAATCAAATTGTTCCGTTGTTATTTAACAACACAATTTCGGGAAAAAACGTAAGTTTAGTGGTTAAAAAAGCGCAATTACATAAAGCTTTAAATGTAATTCACGGACAGGTTTTTGGTGTTGCAAAAAAAATAAATATAGCCATATTTGGTAAAGGTTTAGTTGGTGGTACACTGATTAATCAAATAATAGCAAACACAAAATCAATCGTAGAAAGAAAGAAAATTCAACTAAATATTTTTGCCATTGCAGGCTCTAAAAAAGTATTGTTAAGTAGCGATGGCGCTGTAGAAAATTGGAAAACAATTTTAAAAAATAATGAAGATGAAACACATATTGTTGATAGCGTAATAGATTTTGCTAAAAAGTACCATCTCGAAAATTTAATAGCTGTAGATAATACCGCAAGTGGCGAATTTATAGAAAATTATATACCGTTAATAGAAAATGGTTTCGATTTAGTTTCATCAAACAAAATAGCAAATACGGTATCTCACAAATTTTATAAAAATTTACGAAAAACATTAGAAATTAATAACAAATCATATTTGTATGAAACCAATGTTGGTGCAGGTTTACCTTTAATTGATACCATTAAATTATTGCATGATTCTGGCGAAAACATTACACGTATTAGAGGGGTGTTTTCAGGTTCGTTAAGTTATTTATTTAATAAGTTTTCTTCGGATGAAGTTCCGTTTTCAAACGTATTACAAGAAGCAATTGATAGCGGATTTACAGAGCCAGATCCGAGAGAAGATTTATGCGGAAACGATGTAGCACGAAAACTATTGATTTTGGCTCGTGAGTTAGATTTAGAAAATGAATTTGAAGATATTACTATCGAAAATTTAATTCCAACAGAATTTAGAGACATTTCATCAGCAGAATTTTTATCGAATTTAGATAAATTAAACACCGAATTTAAAGATAAAAAAGATGCTCAAGAAAAAGATCACGTATTACGATATATAGGCGATTTACATGGCGATTTATCAAAAACAAAAGGAGAGTTAGATGTAAAATTAGTTTCGGTACCAACAAGTTCTCCTTTAGGAAGCTTAAAAGGGTCGGATGCAATTTTTGAAATTTATACAGAGTCGTACGGAGCGCAACCTATCGTAATTCAAGGAGCAGGAGCAGGAGCAGAAGTAACTGCAAGAGGTGTTTTTGGCGATATTTTACGATTGGCAAACAAACAATAAATAGAAATACTAATTTTTATAAAATATACTAGATATTGATTTATCAATATAAAAAAACAAAAAATATGAGTAAAAATTTCGAAACCGAAGCAATTAGAACGCAAACAGAACGATCGCAATTTTCTGAGCATTCTACACCTTTATACTTAACATCTAGTTTTGTATTTGATGATGCTGAAGATATGAGAGCGTCTTTTGCCGAAGAAAAAGAAAAGAATTTATATAGTCGATTTTCAAACCCAAATACCACAGAATTTGTAAATAAAATTGTGGCAATGGAAAAAGCGGAAGCGGGCTATGCTTTTGCAACAGGAATGGCAGCTGTTTTTTCTACTTTCGGGGCTTTGTTAAATGCTGGCGATCATATAGTTTCATGTCGTTCGGTTTTCGGTTCTACTCATAGTTTATTTACTAAATATTTGCCAAAATGGAATATTGAAACTAGTTATTTTAAAATTAATGAAGTCGATACTATTGAGAGCTTAATTAAACCAAATACTAAAATATTATATGCAGAAACGCCTACAAATCCGGCAGTTGATATTATAGATTTAGAGTTGTTAGGTAAAATAGCAAAAAAGCATAATTTATTATTAGTGATAGATAATTGTTTTGCAACACCATATTTACAAAACCCAATAGATTTTGGTGCAGATTTAGTAATTCACTCAGCTACAAAATTAATTGACGGACAAGGAAGAGTTTTAGGAGGAGTTGCTGTTGGTAAAGCCGATTTAATTCGTGAAATTTATTTGTTTTCAAGAAATACAGGACCAGCAATGTCTCCGTTTAACGCTTGGGTATTATCAAAAAGTTTAGAAACATTAAGTATTCGTGTAGAAAAACATTGCGAAAATGCGTTACAGGTAGCGGAGTTTTTAGAAGCTCATCCGAAGGTAAATTTAGTGAAATATCCTTTTTTAAAATCGCATCCAAAATACGAAATAGCAAAAAAACAAATGCGCTTAGGTGGTAACATTGTTGCTTTTGAGGTTAAAGGCGGTATTGAAGCAGGACGTAGTTTTTTAAATGCCATTAAAATGTGCTCATTGTCTGCAAATTTAGGCGATACACGAACTATTGTAACGCATCCAGCATCTACAACGCATAGTAAACTTAGTATTGATGACAGATTAGAAGTTGGTATTACTGACGGTTTGGTACGATGTTCTATTGGTTTAGAAAATGTAACGGATATTATAAATGATTTAAAACAAGCATTAGAATTATCAACAAAATAAAAAGTGTATTTTTGTACTATGCTTTCTAAAAAAACGAAATACGGATTAAAAGCGCTAACATTTATTGCTAGGCAAGAAAAAGGAGATAAAGTTCAAATTGCAACTATCTCTAAAAGCGAAAATATTTCACATAAATTTTTAGAAAGCATATTACTTACCTTACGAAGAGCTGGTTTTTTAGGAGCTAAAAAAGGAAAAGGCGGAGGCTATTATATGTTAAAAGAAGCATCAGAAATTAAAATGACTGATGTTATTAGAACCCTAGAAGGACCAATTGCCATGTTGCCTTGTGTAAGCCTTAATTATTACGAAAAATGTAGTGATTGCCCAGACGAAGATGCTTGTTCTGTTCATAAATTAATGATACAAGTAAGAGATAATACACTTCAAGTTCTTAGAAATAATACCCTTGCTGATTTAGTTTAAAATTAAACAAAAATTACCTTAATGTTAATTTTTTAAATAAATGTTTTTTTATTTAAAATGAATATATACATTTGTCGCACATTAAAACCTAGTAACCCGATAGGGTATTATATTTTAAAATGATTTTAGAACAATTCATAGAAGATAAAAAAAATTATAAGTCAGATAAAGCTTCAGAAAATCCGTTACGAAGTTTTGTAAAGTCTGTTAGTTGGAGAGTAATTGGAACCATTGATACCGTTTTAATTTCTTGGATAATAACTGGCGAGTTAACCTTAGCTTTTTCAATAGGAAGTATAGAGTTGGTAACAAAAATGGTATTGTATTTCTTTCACGAAAGAATTTGGAATAAAATAAAATGGGGAAAATAATGAGCTTACAAGAGCAATTAAATATTGAAGAATTAAATAAAGGATTAGAAAAATTAAGTCCGAAAGAAATAATTGAGTGGGTTTTCGATTTAAGTCAAAAAACAATCATTACAACTAATTTTAGGCCTTACGAAGTAGCTATTTTACATTTAATTGCTACCAAAAATCCTTCAATAAAAGTTATATGGTGCGATACAGGTTATAACACACCTCAAACTTATAAACATGCGGAAGAGTTAATAAAAAAATTAAAGTTAAATGTAGCATTATATGTACCAAAACAAACGGTTGCACATCGTAATATTATAATGGGACTTCCTTCGGTAGATGATGAGAATCATGCTCTTTTTACCGAGCAAGTAAAGTTAGAGCCCTTTAAAAGAGCAATGGCTGAACATCAACCAAAAATATGGTTTACAAATTTACGTAAGGGACAAACTGCTTTTAGAGATGGTATTGGGGTTTTATCTTTTAGTAAAGACGGTATTTTAAAGGTAAGTCCGTTTTATCACTGGTCAGATGAAGATTTAGACGAATATTTAAAAGAACATAATTTGCCAAACGAGTTTAAATACTTCGATCCAACAAAAGTAGAAAGCAATAGAGAATGTGGTTTACATATTTAAAAGATATGATTATGAATACAAAAACAATACAAGTAGGAGCTTTAGAAAGCGAAGCTATATATATATTTAGGGAGGTAGTCGCTCAATTTGAAAAGCCAGTGTTATTATTTTCGGGGGGAAAAGACAGTATAACACTGGTGCGACTCGCACAAAAAGCATTTTATCCGGCTAAAATACCGTTTCCATTAATGCACATAGATACAGGACATAATTTCCCTGAAACTATTGAGTTTAGAGACCGTTTAGCAAAAGAATTAGGGGTTGAGTTAATTGTAAGAAATGTACAAGATAACATAGATACCGGAAGAGTTAAGGAAGAGAAAGGGAGATACGCGAGCCGAAATATGCTGCAAACAGAAACGTTATTAGATGCAATTGATGAGTTTGGTTTCGATGCATGTATCGGCGGTGCGCGTAGAGATGAAGAAAAAGCAAGAGCAAAAGAACGTATTTTTTCTGTTCGTGATGATTTTGGGCAATGGGATGAAAAAAATCAACGTCCAGAGTTGTTTGATATGCTAAACGGAAGAATTGATTTAGGGCAAAATGTACGTGTTTTTCCTATTTCAAACTGGACAGAATTAGATGTTTGGTCATACATTCAAAAAGAAAACATCGAAATACCATCCATTTATTTTGCTCACAAAAGAGCTACTTTTTTAAGAGACGGATTAATATGGTCGGCAGAAGACGATGTAGTTTATAGAGATGAAGAAGAAGTAGTACAAGAACGAATGGTGCGTTTTAGAACCGTTGGTGATATGAGTTGTACCGCCGCAGTACTTTCTGATGCCGTAGATATAGATACTGTAGTTAACGAAATTAAAGTATCAACCATATCAGAACGTGGAGCTAGAATAGATGATAAAAGATCTGAAGCAGCTATGGAAAAACGTAAACAGCAAGGGTATTTTTAAAAAGCCCCCTTTCCCCCGAAGGGGGAGCAACGGAATCGAAATGAAAAACAGTCTGCAAGGTTTAAAGAATCTGTAGGTCATAAAATAACAATACTCTTATTTTAGCCGAGTAAGAGTTCCTTCCCTTTGGGAAGGTTAGGATGGGCTTGAGTTATGAACGTATTAAAAATAGCAACAGCAGGTAGTGTAGATGATGGTAAAAGTACCTTAATTGGTCGTATTTTATACGATACCAAATCACTAACAGACGATAAATTAGAAGCCATTGAAGAAAAAAGTAAGCAAAGAGGTTTTGACTACTTAGATTTTTCATTAGCAACGGATGGTTTAGTTGCCGAAAGAGAACAAGGAATTACGATTGATGTAGCGCATATATATTTTTCAACACCAAAAACCAGTTTTATAATAGCAGATACTCCTGGGCATATCGAGTACACACGAAATATGGTTACAGGAGCCTCTAACTCACAAGCATCAATTGTGTTAATTGATGCACGTAACGGAGTTATAGAACAAACTTACCGACACTTTTTTATAAACAATTTATTGCGCGTAAAAAACGTAGTAATTGCTATTAATAAAATGGATTTAGTTGATTTTTCTGAAGAAAAATTTAACGAAATCAAAAATGAAATCGAGTATTTAGCAGGTAAAAGCTCGTACAAAGGTCAAAAATTAACATTCATTCCAATGTCTGCTTTAAAAGGAGACAATGTTGTGCAAAAATCAGAAAATACACCTTGGTATAAAGGAGCAACCTTATTAGATCATTTAGAAGGTTTGGTATCTGAAGATTTACAAGAAAAATCTCAAACACGTTTTCCTGTACAAACTGTAATTAGACCAAAAACAGCCGAATATCATGATTTTAGAGGTTATGCAGGTAAAATTTATGGAGGCGATTTAGCAGTAGGAGATTCTGTAACAGTTTTACCATCGGCAACTGCATCAAAAATAAAAAGCATTCATTTTTTTGATGAAGAATATTTACAAGCAAAAAGAGGAAGCTCGGTTACTATTACTTTAGAAGATAATGTAAATGTAAGTAGAGGAGATATGTTGGTAAAAGTTGAAGAACAACCTACGGTTACCAAAGAATTAAATGCAACTATTTGTTGGATGGATAAAGAACCTTTACAAGCAGCTAACAAATATTATATAAAGCATGGTGTAAATGATGTACAAGCAAAAATAACAGGATTATCATCACTTATAAAAACTGATTTTTCTGGTACAGAAGAAAATCCACCAGCATTAACATTAAATGAAATAGGAGAAGTTAGTTTAAAAGTAAGTAAACCATTATTTGTAGATGCTTACAGTAAAAATAAAGCAAACGGAACCTTTATTTTAATCAATCCAAAAACCAATAATACAGCCGGTGTTGGCTTTATTCAGTAATTAAAAATAGTATGGCAATTATAATAACCGATGAATGCATCAATTGCGGAGCATGCGAACCAGAATGCCCAAACACAGCTATTTACGAAGGAGCTGAAGATTGGAAATATAGCGAAGGAACTTCTTTAACAGGAAGTGTAAAATTAAAAGATGGTAGTACGGTAGATGCTGACGAAACACAAGAAGCAGTCTCAGACGAATACTATTTTATAGCACCAGATAAATGTACCGAGTGTATTGGTTTTCATGAAGAGCCACAATGTGCCGCGGTATGTCCGGTAGATTGTTGTGTTCCAGATGACAATTATGTAGAAACAGAAGAAGAATTATTGACAAAGCAAAAATTCTTACACAATTAATTAAAAAGTAACGCTTACAAGCCTAAGATATATAGTAATGCAAAGTTTTAGAACCGAAATAGAGAACCCAATTGTAGAAAAAGATATTCTAGAATTAGAAAGAAAAATTCAACTTTTTAAAGAGGGAAAAATAGACGAAGAACGTTTTAGAAGTTTACGTTTGGCAAGAGGAGTTTACGGTCAGCGTCAGTTTGGTGTACAAATGATTCGTATAAAATTACCGTTTGGTAGAGTTACAAGCGAACAGTTACATAGAATTTCTGATGTTTCAGATGAGTATTCTCGTGGAAGATTACACATCACTACCAGACAAGATATTCAAATACATCACGTAAGTTTAGATAGAACGCCAGAATTATGGGCGCAACTAGAAAAAGATGATATTACACTACGTGAAGCTTGTGGAAACGCGGTAAGAAATATTACGGCATCAGAAACTGCAGGAATTGATGTAAACGAACCTTTTGATGTTTCGCCGTATGCAGATGCTACGTTTAAATTCTTTTTAAGAAACCCAATTTGTCAAGAAATGGGACGTAAATTTAAAATGTCTTTTTCGGGTACAGATGATGATACAGCGATTAGTTTTATTCATGATTTAGGATTTATAGCAAAAATAAAGACTGAAAACGGTGTTACTAAAAAAGGATTTAAAGTATTATTAGGAGGTGGTTTAGGATCGCAACCAAGACATGCAGATGTTATTTACGACTTTTTAGAAGAAGACGTATTAATACCAACTATTGAAGGTGTTTTAAGAATTTTTGATCGATTTGGTGAGCGTGCAAAACGCGCAAAAGCAAGGTTAAAGTTTTTAGTAAAGGATTTAGGAGTTGATACTTTTTTACAATTAGTATCTGATGAAGTTAATGCTTTAGAAAATAAAACATTTAAAGTAGATACTACCGAGTTTGAACAACCAATTTCTTTTCAAGAAATAGCAATTCCTTCAGTAAAAATTGAAGATGAAGTTGCTTATAAAAAATGGAAAGAAACCAATGTAATCAAACAAAAACAAGAAGGTTTATTTGCAATAGGGCTTAAAATTCATTTAGGTGATTTTTATACGCCTAAAGCAAGGTTGTTAGCAGATTTAGTTAAAAAATATGCAGCAAATGAAATCCGTTTAACCTTACGTCAAAATATTTTAATTCGTCATGTAAAAGAAGAATTGTTACCTTTTTTCTATGTAGAATTACAAAAATTAGGTTTTGCAAAAGCAGGTTATAATTCTACAGCTGATATTACAGCATGTCCAGGAACTGATACTTGTAATTTAGGAATTTCAAGTAGTACAGGAATTGCGGTAGAACTAGAAAAGGTATTAGAAGAAGAATATCCGAAGTATTTAAATAATAAAGAAATCGCTATTAAAATTAGTGGTTGTATGAATGCTTGTGGGCAACACAATATGGCACACATTGGTTTTCAAGGAATGTCTATAAAAGTAGGCGCTTTGCAAGCACCAGCATTACAAATTTTAATAGGTGGTGGTATTTTAGGTGATGGGAAAGGACGTTTTTCTGATAAATTAGTTAAAGTACCAAGTAAAAGAGGTCCAGAAGCATTACGTATTTTATTAAATGATGTTGAAAATAATCAGCAAGAAGAGGAAACTTTTTTAGCGTATTACGATAGACAAGGAAAAACATATTTCTACGATTTATTAAAAGGATTGTCTGATACAACAAATTTAGAACCAAGTGATTTTATTGACTGGGGACATTCCGAAAATTACGTAAAAGCAATTGGAGTAGGTGAATGTGCGGGAGTTGTAATTGATTTAATAGCAACACTTTTATTTGAAAGTGAAGAAAAAATTACAAACTCAGCAGAGGCTTTAAAAGAAAATCAATTTTCAGATAGTATTTATCATTCATATACCTCTTTAGTTAATACAGCAAAAGCTTTATTAATTGCCGAAAATATAAAAACAAACACACAAGCAGGTATTATTACAAGCTTTCAAGAACATTTTGTAGCGACTAATAAAGTTAGTTTAGATGTTAGTTTTGAAGAGTTAGTATATCAAATAAAAAGAGAAAACCCAACAAAAGTATTTGCAGAAAATTATTTAAATGACGCAAAATCATTTTATAAAAAAATAGATGCTTTTAGAAAACAAGAAGTTAGTCATGCTTAATAAAAAACCAAAATTAACCGTTGTTGGTGCAGGTCCTGGAGATGTAGATTTAATTACATTAAAGGCAATAAAAGCATTAAAAAAAGCAGATGTTGTTTTATATGATGCTTTGGTAAATGAAGAATTATTAGAGTTTATAAATCCGAATGCAGAACAAATTTTTGTTGGAAAAAGAAGAGGATGTTATAAATATCAGCAAGAGCAAATTAATGAGTTAATTGTAGCAAGAGCAAAAAGTCACGGGCATGTAGTTCGTTTAAAAGGTGGTGATCCTTTTATTTTCGGGCGCGGTGCTGAAGAAATGGAATATGCAGCAGGTTTTGGAGTAGAAACAGCAATGGTTCCTGGTATTTCATCATCATTAGCAGTTCCGGCATATCAAAATATACCAGTTACAAAAAGAGGTAGTGCAGAGAGTTTTTGGGTGATTACAGGTACAACAAAAGAGCATAAATTATCTAATGATGTGGCTTTGGCAGCAAAATCTAATGCAACAGTTGTTGTATTGATGGGAATGGGAAAATTGCCAGAAATTGTAAAATTATTTCAACAAGAAAATAAAAATAATTTACCAGTAGCTATTATTCAGGACGGTACAACTTCTAGAGAAAAAGTAGGTATTGGTACGGTAGATACTATTTTAGAAATTGTTAAAAAAAATGAGCTAAGTAACCCAGCAATTATTATTTTAGGCGAGGTGGTTAAACATCAGCAAGATTTAAAAAGAATACAAGAAAAAGCCGCAATTGAAAATTTGTTGCTCGCTTAAAATAATTTATTGGCATGGTAAAGCACAAGGTAAAACGAACGATCAGAAAAACAAAGTACATACTTTATAAGGAAACATCGTTAGATTATATAGAGAGTTTTTGGTCTTTTATAGGTGCTTTTATCGGAATAGGAATTATTGCTTTTATACAATCTTTTTATTTATCAAAAGTTGAAAATATTTTTTTAATAGGTTCGTTTGGTGCCACTTGTGTTTTAGTTTATGGCGCAATTCAGAGTCCGTTAGCACAACCAAGAAATTTAATTGGCGGTCATGTTTTATCCGCAATAATTGGCGTTACAATAGCTAAATTTTTGCCAGATATTATTTGGATTACCGCACCATTGGCAGTTTCGGTATCAATTATATTAATGCAATACACAAAAACATTGCATCCACCAGGAGGCGCAACGGCTTTAATAGCAATAATAGGTACAGAAAAAATAAAAGAGTTAGGTTATATGTATGTTTTTTCGCCAGTTTTAAGCGGCGTACTTATTTTATTTGTAGTGGCTTTAATAACAAATAATATGACTAAAAACAGAAGCTATCCAACTAATAAAAAATATACGAGAGTATTTAGAAAAATAAAACGTTGATTTTTTAAAAAGAAGAAAATGAGTGTAGAGAAAAATAATTTATATCCGATTTTTTTAAAAACAGAACAGTTAGCAATTTTAATAGTTGGAGGAGGTTTTGTAGCGTTAGAAAAATTATCTTTTTTATTAAAATCGAGCCCAGATGCTAAAGTAACCATGGTTGCTCCTTTTTTTAGAGAAGAAACAAAAGAATTGGCAAAAGAGTTTACGGTAAATATGATTGTTGATAGCTACAATGAATCGTATTTAAATAACCAAAATATAGTTATAGCTACAACCGATAATGTAGAGGCAAATATACAGGTTTATAAAGATTGTAAGCAAAATAATATTTTAGTAAACGTTGCTGATAATCCACCATATTGCGATTTTTATATGGGCGGGATTGTAACGAAAGGAAATGTGAAAATAGCGATTTCTACAAACGGAAAATCGCCAACAACCGCTAAAAGATTACGTCAGTTTTTTGAAGAGGTAATTCCGGAAGATATTAACGAATTAGTAGAGAATTTAAATAAATATAGAAAAACCATTAAAGGGAATTTCGAAAAAAAAGTAGAAACATTAAACAAACTCACAGAGAGTTTAGTGAAATATTAAACAAATGATTACAACAGATATATTAATTATAGGCGCAGGACCTACAGGATTATTTACCGTTTTTGAAGCAGGATTGTTAAAATTAAAATGTCATTTAATTGATGCGTTGCCACAACCAGGAGGGCAATGTTCAGAAATATATCCGAAGAAACCTATTTATGATATCCCTGCATATCCAGAAATTTTAGCAGGTGATTTAACCGATAAGTTAATTGAACAAACGAAGCAGTTTGAACCTGGTTTTACTTTAGGAGAACGTGCAAATACCATTGAAAAACAAGAAGACGGAACTTTTATTGTAACTACTAATAAAGGAACAAAACACCACGCTCCAATAGTTGCTATTGCTGGTGGTTTAGGAAGTTTTGAACCTCGTAAGCCACCGATTCCTAATATTGCAGATTTTGAAGATAAAGGGGTTGAATATATTATTCGTGATCCAGAACTGTATAGAGATAAAAAAGTGGTGATTTCTGGAGGTGGAGATTCGGCTTTAGATTGGGCAATTTTCTTATCAGATGTAGCGTCCGAAGTAACCTTAATTCATAGAAGAAACGAATTTAGAGGAGCGTTAGATTCAGTTGAAAAAGCACAAGAGTTAAAAAATTTAGGGAAAATTAATCTAATTACTCCAGCTGAAGTAAAAGGAATTTTAGGGAAAGAGCACGTTACAGGAGTAGCCGTTGAAAAGAAAGGAGAAGAACCTTTTATTATTGATACAGATCACTTTATTCCTTTATTTGGATTATCACCAAAATTGGGGCCAATAGCAGATTGGGGATTAGAAATTGAAAAAAATGCAATTAAAGTTAACAATGCTTTAGATTATCAAACAAATATTCCTGGTATATTTGCAATAGGAGATGTAAACACGTATCCAGGTAAGTTAAAGTTAATTTTATGTGGTTTTCATGAAGCTACTTTAATGTGCCAAAGTGCTTATAAAATAATTCATCCAGATAAAAAATATGTGATGAAATATACAACAGTAGGAGGAGTTGAAGGTTTTGATGGAACTAAAAAAGAAGCACCAAAAGCAGTAGTAAAAGCAATTCAGTAATAAGATTTAATACTAAATAATGTCAGCAGATATCAATATAAAAATAACAGATAGAGAAGGAGTACTTCACGAAATTATTGCACCAACAGATATGGCAATGAATTTAATGGAAGTAATTCGTTCATACGAATTAGCAGAAGAAGGTACCATAGGCGTTTGTGGTGGTATGGCAATGTGTGCTTCTTGTCAATGTTATGTGAAATCTGAACATGAATTACCAGAAATGAGCGTTGATGAAGATATGATGTTAGCAGAAGCTTTTCATGTTGAGGACAATAGTCGTTTAGGGTGTCAAATTCAAATGAAACCAGAATTAGAAGGATTAGAAGTACAATTAGCGCCTGAAATGTAATTTATGCCATTAAAAAATTATACACTCACATTAAAAGATACTGTAGAAACGTTTACAAAAAAACTATTTTACGCTCTTTTTGATGAGCAGTATTATAAAGAGAATATAAAAACAATAGAAAATTTATTTTCTGAAATAGCTGAAAAGTTACAGATAAAAGAATCGATAACTATTTGGAAACTTTATAAAGCAAAATTTAAAGAAATTCGTAAAAAATTAGATTTAGATGCTATTGCTTTTGAACAAACTGATCCTGCAGCTAAAAGTTTAGCAGAGGTATATTTAGCATATCCAGGGTTTCATGCCATAGCCGTTTATCGATTAAGTCATGAGTTGGTAAAATTACAAGTGCCAGTTTTACCAAGAATGATGAGCGAATATACACACGGAGTTACAGGAACAGATATTCATCCAGGAGCAACCATAGGAAATTCGTTTTTTATTGATCATGCTACGGGAATTGTTATAGGAGAAACGACATTGATTAAAGAAAATGTAAAAATTTATCAAGGAGTTACTTTAGGCGGAATTCAAGTTAAAAAGAGTTTAGCCGAAACAAAAAGGCATCCAACGATAGAAAACAACGTAACTATTTATGCAAATGCCACTATTTTAGGAGGAGATGTTATAATTGGCGAGAGTAGTATAATTGGCGCTAATGTTTGTGTTACAGAATCTGTACCCGCAAAATCATTAGTAATTTATCAATCAGAAAATAAAATTGTTTCAATAGAAAAAAAATAAATTATGAAAGCAAAAAAAATAACCGATTTTGTTGGAAATACACCTTTAATAGAAGTAAGTAATATACTTGATAAAAAAGAGGTGCGTTTGTTTTTAAAATTAGAAGGAAACAATCCTGGAGGAAGTGTAAAAGATAGAGCTGCTTATAATATGATTTTTGAGGCTTTAAACCGAAGAAATATAAAAAAAGGAGATCATTTAGTTGAAGCAACTAGTGGAAATACAGGAATAGCACTTGCTTTTATATCAAAAGTATTAGGATTGCATATGACTTTGGTAATGCCCGAAAATGCGACTGAAGAACGTGTAAAAACAATGAGAGCTTACGGAGCAGAAGTATTGTTAACTCCGAAAGAAGAAGGTATAGAAGGTGCCAGAGATTTAGCACAAAAATTACGCTATAAAGAAGGTTATTTTATGTTAAATCAATTTGAAAATAACGATAATTGGAAAGCACATTATAAAACTACAGGGCCTGAAATTTGGAAAGATACTGAAGGAGAAGTAACTCATTTTGTATCTGCCATGGGAACCACAGGTACCATTATGGGAGTTTCTACCTATTTAAAAGAACAAAATTCAAAAGTTCAAATAATTGGAGCGCAACCAACAGATGGATCGAGTATTCATGGAATTAGAAAATGGTCTGAAGAATATTTACCAAAGATTTTTGATAGATCAAAAGTTGATGAGATTATTGAAGTAAGTGAAAACCAAGCACGAAACATGACACGTAAATTAGCGAGTCAAGAAGGTGTTTTTGGAGGAATGAGTAGTGGTGGAGCGGTACATGTAGCATTACAAGTCGCTGAAAAAATAGAAAAAGGAGTTATTGTAGCAGTTATTTGCGATATAGGAGATAGATATTTATCATCTAACTTATATAATTATTAATAAAGATGTTGTAAAAACAAAAAAAGTTTGTTTATTTGTACTTTAGTTCATTAACTTAATACGAATGTTATCAAGAAAGGCGGAGGGATTAGACCCTGTGAAACCTTAGCAACCCTATGTGCAAACAAAGAAGGTGCTAAATTCTACTTAAATATTGTGATAAAACAATTTTTAAGAGAGATAACGGAAAGACTTTCCTCTTTTCCTGATAACTTCTACTTATAAAATATCAGGAATGTCAAACATTTATACAGAAATACAAAAACGAATACTCGTGCTCGATGGAGCAATGGGAACTATGCTTCAGGCTTATAAATTTACTGAAGAAGATTTTCGAGGAGAACGTTTTAAAGAATATCCAACTCCTTTACAAGGAAACAACGATTTACTGTCTATAACACAGCCAGAAGCCATCAAAACAATTCACGCAAAGTATTTTGATGCTGGAGCAGATATTATAGAAACCAATACTTTTTCGGGTACAACGATAGCAATGGCAGATTACCAAATGGAAGATTTGGTGTACGAGTTAAATTATCAATCGGCAAAAATAGCCAAAGAAGTAGCTGATGAGTTTACAGCAAGAGAACCTCATAAACCACGATTTGTTGCAGGATCAATTGGCCCAACGAACAGAACAGCAAGTATGTCGCCAGATGTAAATGACCCTGGTTATAGAGCGGTTACTTTTGATGAATTACGTATTGCTTATAAACTACAAGTAGAAGCTTTATTAGATGGAGGTTCTGATATTTTATTAGTTGAAACTGTTTTTGATACCTTAAATGCAAAAGCTGCATTATTTGCTATTGAAGAAGTAAAAGACGAGCGAAAAATTGAGGTTCCTGTAATGTTAAGCGGTACAATTACCGATGCCAGTGGAAGAACTTTATCTGGGCAAACTGCCGAAGCTTTTTTAATATCTGTATCTCACATTCCGTTATTATCTGTTGGATTTAACTGCGCTTTAGGAGCTAATTTATTACAACCTCATTTAGAGGCAATTGCTTCGAAAACTGAGTTTGCTACTTCGGCACATCCAAATGCCGGTTTACCAAATGCATTTGGTGAATATGATGAAACTGCTGAAGAAACTGCCGAACAAATTGAAGAGTATTTAAAGAAAAACTTAATAAACATTGTAGGTGGTTGTTGTGGTACTACTCCAGAACATATTAAAGCAATTGCTGATTTAGCGCTAAAATATTCACCTAGACAGTTAAAAACGATATAAGTAATGAAAAATATAATTCAATTAATCTTAGTTATAGTTTTATTAATTTCTTGTAATAAAACGACCGATTCTGTAAAAGAAGAAAAAAAAGCAACTCCAAAATTAGCTTTACAGGGTACTTGGAAACTTGTTTATGGTGAGGTTAAAGAAAATGATTCGGTAAAAGTTAAAGATTTATCTAAAGCAGAGTTTATTAAAATTATAAACAACAGTCATTTTGCCTTTTTTAATCAACCTAAAAAAAATGGAGAAGGCTTTTATGGAGGCGGAGGTAGTTATACGTTAAAAGGTAATAATTACCAAGAAACGTTAAACTATGTTTCGGTTGATGCTGTTAGAGGTCACGTGTTTCCTTTTACGGTAAAAATAGTAGGAGATACACTAATTCAATACGGATTAGAAGAAGTAAAAGAAGCAGGGATTCATAGAGATATTATTGAAAAATATATCAGAATTAAATAAGTAACATTATTAAAAAATGAGTGTAAAAACGAATAAATACATGAAACTTTCGGGCTTAGAACCTTTAGTTTTAAGTGAACATACCAATTTTATTAATGTTGGAGAGCGTACAAATGTTGCAGGATCTCGTAAGTTTTTAAGGTTGATAAAAGAAGAGAAGTTTGATGAAGCTTTAGCAATAGCAAGGCATCAGGTTGAAGGAGGAGCTCAGATTATCGATGTAAATATGGATGATGGTTTGATTGATGGAAAAGAAGCCATGGTTCGTTTTTTAAACTTAATAGCAGCCGAACCTGATATATGTAGAGTTCCGTTAATGATTGATAGTTCTAAATGGGAAATTATCGAAGCTGGTTTACAAGTAGTACAAGGAAAATGTGTTGTAAATTCAATATCATTAAAAGAAGGAGAAGAAAAATTTATTTGGGAAGCCACTCAAATTAAAAGGTACGGAGCTGCCGTAATTGTTATGGCTTTTGATGAGGTTGGGCAAGCCGATACTTACGAAAGAAGAATTGAAATTGCCGAACGATCGTATAATGTTTTAGTAGATAAAGTAGGGTTTGCATCCGAAGATATTATTTTCGATTTAAATATTTTTCCTGTTGCAACCGGAATGGAAGAGCACAGAAAAAATGCCATCGATTTTATTGAAGCTACACGTTGGGTACGACAAAATTTACAAAACGCAAGTGTAAGTGGTGGTGTAAGTAATGTTTCGTTTTCTTTTAGAGGAAATAATATTGTTAGAGAGGCTATGCATTCTGTTTTCTTGTATTATGCAATTGAGGCAGGAATGAATATGGGAATTGTAAATCCGGCAATGCTAGAGATTTACGATGATATACCAAAAGATTTATTAGAACATATTGAAGATGTTGTTTTAGATAGGAGAGACGATGCAACCGAACGATTGTTAGATTTTGCAGAAACGGTAAAAGGCGTTAAAAAGCAAGATGAAGCAAAAGTTTTAGAGTGGAGAAGTTTGCCTTTGCAAGAAAAAATCACCCATTCTTTAGTAAAAGGAATCGATGAGTTTATTATTGAAGATGTAGAACAAGCAAGGCAAGAATCAGCAAAACCAATTCAAGTAATTGAAGGGCATTTAATGATTGGAATGAATGTAGTTGGAGATTTATTTGGTGCCGGAAAAATGTTTTTACCTCAAGTAGTAAAATCGGCACGAGTAATGAAAAAAGCGGTTGCTTATTTAAATCCGTTTATTGAAGCAGAAAAAGGAGAAAAACAACAGGCCTTAGGTAAAGTTTTAATGGCAACTGTAAAAGGTGACGTACATGATATTGGTAAAAATATAGTGAGTGTTGTTTTAGGTTGTAACAATTACGAAATTGTTGATTTAGGAGTAATGGTTCCGCCAGAAAAAATTATTGAAGCTGCTAAAAAAGAAAATGTAGACATTATTGGTTTATCAGGTTTAATAACACCTTCGTTAGATGAAATGGTGTATTTGGCTAAAGAAATGGAACGCCAAGAGTTTTCAGTACCTTTATTAATAGGTGGAGCAACAACATCAAAAGCACATACGGCTGTAAAAATAGATCCTCAATATAAAAACGCGGTGGTTCATGTAAACGATGCATCAAGAGCGGTAACTGTGGTAAGTGATTTATTAAACGAAGAAACCAGTAATGCCTATGTTGCAAAGTTAAAAAAAGACTACGATGAGTTTCGTGAAAAATTCTTAAAAAGAGGTAAAACAAAAGCCTATATCTCTATTGAAGAAGCCCGAGAACGTAAGTTTAAAATAGATTGGGAAACAAGTTCAATCTTTAAACCAAAAGAGTTAGGAATTCAAACTTTAGAACAAGTAACTTTAAAAGAATTATTACCATTTATTGATTGGAGTCCATTTTTTAGAAGTTGGGATTTACACGGTAGATATCCAGATATTTTAACTGATGAGGTAGTTGGCGAACAAGCAACACAGTTATATGAAGATTCTAAAGTGATTTTAGATGAAATTATTACCAAACAATTACTAAAACCAAAAGGAATATTTGGTTTATTTGAAGCAAACACCATTAATGATGATGATATTTCAATTCAGAAAAAGGGAGAAGAAATAGCTGTTTTTAGAACCTTACGTCAGCAATTAAAAAAGCGAGAAGGAAAACCAAGTTTTGCTTTATCAGATTTTATTGCACCTAAAGAAACTAAAAAGCAAGATTATATGGGGGCATTTTGTACGGCTATTTATGGTGCCGATGAATTAGCCAAAAAATATAAAGAAAAAGAAGACGATTATAATGCCATTATGGTACAGGCAATTGCCGATCGTTTTGCAGAAGCTTTTGCCGAATATTTACACCACAGAGTAAGAACCAAACATTGGGGATATGCATTTGATGAAACATTATCTAATGAAGACTTAATTAAGGAAACCTATAAAGGAATTCGTCCGGCACCAGGATATCCAGCATGTCCAGATCATTTAGAAAAAGAAACGATTTGGGATTTATTAAAAGTAGAAGAAAAAATAGGTGTAACACTAACTGAAAGTTTAGCGATGTGGCCAGCAGCAGCAGTTTCTGGTTATTATTTTGGAAACGAAGAAGCTAAATATTTTGGATTAGGAAAAATTACAGACGATCAGGTGCGTGATTTTGCTAACAGAAAAGGAATAACATTAGATAAAGCTCGTAAATGGTTGCATCCAGCGATAGCTGATAATTAAAAAATAGAATGAGTCAGAAATTTATAGAATTACATCTTAAAAATCATATTATTTCTCATGGTTATGATGAAAAAAATAAAGAGATAACTGAAGAGGTTATTGCTGATGTTTTCTCTTTAAAAACAATAGCGATTAGTAGAATTAAATCTTTGAGTGATAAATATATTTTAACCGATTATATAGAAGGTAGATGGATTTATTGGGAATATAAAGAGTCGTACGAATTGGTAAAAAAAATATTAATAAAACAAGAAACAACTAACAACTAACAACATAAAAAAAGCGTATTTAATTAACAATAAATTATCTTTAAGGTAAAATTTAAATCAAGAAACGATAGTAATTTTGAACTGTAAAAATTAATAAAAAGAACAAAAATGAAAAAGTATAGTTTAGAAATTAAGTTTATGATTCAATTATTGGTAATGTTTACAATATCATTATTTATAGCATCATTTATATAGTTAAATACGCCTTTATAATAACTTATGAAGGTAACAGATCACATTAAAAAAGCAAACGGGAAAACATTATTTTCGTTTGAAATTATTCCGCCAAAAAAAGGAAACAACATTCAGGATTTATATAATAATATAGATCCGTTGATGGAATTTAATCCACCTTTTATTGATGTAACCACTTCAAGAGAAGAACATTTATATATTGATAAAGGAAATGGATTGTTAGATAGAAAAATAACCAGAATGCGTCCTGGTACAGTAGGTATTTGTGCAGCAATAAAGCACAAATATGATGTAGATACGGTTCCGCATGTTTTATGTGGAGGGTTTACCAAAGAAGAAACAGAGTATTTGTTGGTAGATTGCCATTATTTAGGCATTGAAAATGTAATGGCTTTGAGAGGTGATGCGATGAGTCATCAAAAATATTTCGAACCAACAAAAGGTGGGCATCAATATGCCACAGAATTGGTAAGTCAAATTCAGGGTTTAAATACCGGAAAGTATTTACACGATGTAATTGAAGCCAACCATAAAGCTGATTTTTGTATTGGAGTTGCTGGTTATCCAGAAAAACATTTAGAATCACCATCGTTACAAACAGATTTAAAACGTTTAAAAGAAAAAGTTGATGCGGGTGCAGATTACGTAGTAACGCAAATGTTTTTTAACAATCAAAAGTATTTTGAGTTTGTAAATGCAGCAAGAGCAATGGGAATTATGATTCCTATTATTCCAGGAATTAAACCAATTGCAGTAAAACGTCATTTACAATTATTGCCTCAAGTTTTTAAAATTGATTTACCAGAAACGTTAATTAAATCGGTTGATGATTGTAAAACAAACAAAGAAGTAAGACAAGTAGGAGTAGAATGGTGTATTGAGCAATCTAAAGAGTTACTTGCAGCCGGAGTGCCTTTATTGCATTATTACTCTATGGGAAAAAGCGATAATGTTAAAGCGATTGCAAAGGCATTATTTTAAAATTAGCGTTTGTTTTTATCGATTTTTTCTTTTATAATTTGAGCAACAGGCTTGTTTTCTATTTTAGATTCTAGCCACGACAATATGTCTAAATATAAAAACGCTCTTTTTTCATAAGGATGATTCTCGTAAATTTTTAAACGATCATATATTTTTTTAAATTCCTTTTTTACTTGATGAGGAAATACGTCACCTAGCGCTTTTATTGATGAAATGAATTCTTTTTGAACTTCCTGAAGGTTTTCCATTTTTAATAAAAAGCGATAGGTGTCTTTAAATTGTCGCTCAAAATCATAATCTAAGCCACATTCGTAATGTGCAATTAAACTTAAAATTCGAGCAAAGCATTGTAAGTCTTCTGCAACATGAATTATTTTAGACTTAATAATTTTATCTAAATATAAAATACATTCTTTGTTTTTACCCATACCAAAGTACAAACAAGCAATTTTATAATACATAACCACAATATGATGGTTGTCTAATCGGTCCTTATAAATATCAATTTTATTATTGATGGTTTCTACTAAATATTCACCTTCAGAAAAACTACCATCTAAAAAATGCAAGTGCAATTTATTCGCATAATAATATTGAAAAATTAAAATTTCAGTATTACTATTTTGTGGTATTACGTTGTTTTTAATCTCTTCATCAAAAAGAGTCAGTTCTTTTTTAAATTGTTTGTAATGTTTAATAAAAAACAAACTTTCTATTAAGTAATTTTTTCCTTTTAAATAAAAAACTGGATGAATTTGGATGTTTTTAGGCTCGTTTTTAAATAAATCAACCCATTTATTGGCGTATTTATAACTTTGTAAAAAATCTTGTGTTAAAAAACTATGCCATAAATTGGCTTTATATAACCAAAGTTTTTCTCTAAAACCTAAATTTCCGTATTCATAATTAGGTAATTTTAAGTTAAAATAAGAGTTTACTTTTTTTAATTCAGCGTCATTTTTTACATAGCCGGTTTTTAATAAAGTACCGTATAATTGTAATGATAAATTAGATAATTTACTAGTAATTACGTTTTGCTGACTTAATTCTTTAGCCTGAATTGTTAGCTCATCAGCTCTTGTGCTAATACTTCTGGTAATGTATTGACTTTCAATAACTTTTTCTAGTTCAACAATTTCATAAGCAATGTTTTTTTCTTGATTATCAATAGCTGTATTTTTTGCTTTGTCAAGCAATTTTAAACTTTGTTTATACAAGCCTTTTTGATATAGAATAGTAGCAAAATCTAATAATTCTCGTATTTGAATTCGAATATTTTTATGCGCAGGATTCATTCGTAAACTAATTAAAATTTGTTTGTACAAATGCGCTTTTAAATTTGATAATTGTTGCTTACTTACAATACCTGTTTTTATAATTCCTTTTTCGTCGTACTTCTTTTGCTTTTCTAAAAATTTAAAAAGAGAAAAAAATTTAGCATCATTATTACCGTCTAAACGACCAACATAAAGGTTAAATTGACGTTTTTCAGACTTAGATAAAGACTTTATTAAAACAAACAACATATCGTTTTGTTGATTGGATGATGTAATTAATTTACTCATAATTAACTGTTTTTCAGTATTTTATAATTTTTTATTTGTTTATTAATGTCGTAAGTAACAAATAGAATTAAACCTGTAAAGAAAACCAATATATACATTTGATTTATATAATGACAATTATTTTAGACGAATGAACAACGATAAAGTCCAAATATTCGACACCACTTTAAGAGACGGAGAGCAAGTTCCTGGATGTAAATTAGATACAACACAAAAACTAATTATAGCAGAAAGACTTGATTTTTTAGGTGTTGATGTTATCGAAGCAGGTTTTCCGGTTTCTAGCCCAGGAGATTTTACTTCGGTAAACGAAATTGCAAAAATTGTAAAAAACGCAACTGTTTGTGGTTTAACAAGAGCCGTTAAAAAAGATATAGAAGTAGCAGCTCAAGCTTTAAAATACGCTGTAAAACCAAGAATTCATACAGGTATTGGTACCAGTGATTCTCATATAAAATATAAATTTAATGCCTCGCAAGATGAGGTAATAAAAAGGGGTAAAGAAGCTGTTTCTTATGCTAAAAATTTTGTAGATGATGTAGAGTTTTATGCAGAAGACGCAGGAAGAACCGAGAATGCTTTTTTAGCTAAAGTATGCGAAGAAATGATAAAATCTGGCGCAACTGTTTTAAATATTCCAGATACAACAGGTTATTGTTTGCCTGAAGAATATGGGGCAAAAATTAAGTATTTAAAAGAGCATGTAAAAGGAATTGAAAATGTTATAATTTCTTGTCACTGTCATAACGATTTAGGTTTGGCAACCGCAAACTCTATTGCGGGCGCAATTAATGGTGCAAGACAAATAGAATGTACGATTAACGGAATAGGAGAGCGTGCCGGAAATACCGCTTTAGAAGAGGTGGTAATGATTTTAAAACAACACCCGTATTTAAATTTACAAACCGATATAAACACTCAATTATTATACGATACAAGTATCATGGTTCGTGAGAGTATGGGAATGCCAGTACAACCAAATAAAGCAATTGTTGGCGCAAATGCATTTGCACATAGTTCTGGAATTCATCAAGATGGTGTAATAAAAAACCGTGAAACTTACGAAATTATGGATCCTGCAGATGTAGGAGTTACCGAAAGTGCCATTGTACTAACCGCAAGAAGTGGTAGAGCAGCATTGGCTTATAGAGCAAAAAAAATAGGGTATGAGTTAACCAAAATACAATTAGATTCAGCCTATAAAACTTTTTTAAATTTTGCTGATAAACAAAAAGAAATAATAGACGACGATTTGCATTTAATAATGAAACAAGTAAATAAAATATCTAAAATCGCAATTGCCTAATGGGAAAAACATTATTTGACAAAGTATGGGATGCTCATGTGGTAGATACAGTTAAAGACGGGCCACAAGTTTTATATATAGATAAACATTTAATTCACGAAGTTACCAGTCCGCAAGCTTTTAACGAGCTAAAAGAACGTAACATTCCTGTTGCGCGACCAAATAAAATTGTTGCTACGGCAGATCATAATACGCCAACAGTAAATCAACACTTACCTGTTAAAGATGCGTTGTCTAGAAATCAGTTAGCGCAGTTAACAAAAAACTGTAAAGAAAACGATATTACTTTATATGAATTAGGACATGAAAATAACGGAATTGTACACGTTATTGCTCCTGAATTAGGAATTACACAACCAGGAATGACCATGGTTTGTGGAGATAGTCATACCTCTACGCACGGAGCTTTTGGTACCATCGCTTTTGGTATTGGTACCAGTCAAGTAGCACAAGTATTTGCAAGTCAATGTTTGTTACTTCAAAAACCTAAAAGTTTACGAGTTGCTGTAAATGGAAAATTAAAAAATGGGGTATCTCCTAAAGACGTTATATTATACATTATTGCTCAATTAGGAACCAATTCTGGAACTGGATATTTTTGTGAATATGCAGGAAATGTATTTGAAGAAATGTCTATGGAAGGCCGTATGACAGTTTGTAATATGAGTATTGAAATGGGTGCAAGAGGCGGAATGATTGCTCCTGATGAAACTACTTTTAATTATGTAAAAGATAGAGAATTTGCACCAAAAGGAAGTGAATTTGATAAAAAAGTAGCTTATTGGAAAACATTACCATCAGATGTTGATGCTAAGTTTGATCAAGAATATAGTTTTAATGCAGCGGATATTGAACCAATGCTTACGTATGGTACAAACCCAGGAATGGGAATTAAAATATCTGAAAATATTCCTATGGATAATGGTGCATCGTTCGAAAAATCATTAGCCTACATGAACTTTAAAAAAGGTGAAAGTTTAATTGATAAAAAGGTAAATTATGTATTTATAGGAAGTTGTACTAATTCTAGAATTGAAGATTTTAGAGAAGCTGCAAATTATGTGAAAGGAAAACAAAAAGCCGATAATGTAAATGCTTGGTTAGTTCCCGGATCTCAAAAAGTAGCAAAACAAATTCAAAACGAAGGCTTACAAACTATTTTTGAAGAAGCAGGATTTGAATTACGTCAACCAGGTTGTTCAGCTTGTTTAGCAATGAATGATGATAAAATTCCTGAAGGAGAATATTGTGTTTCTACCTCTAACAGAAATTTTGAAGGAAGACAAGGACAAGGAGCTAGAACCATTTTAGCGAGTCCGTTAATGGCAGCAGCAACAGCAGTAGAAGGAAAAATTATTGACATAACGAAACACTTAAATTAAGATGGAAAAATTTGTAAAATTAATTGATACAGCGGTTCCATTAACAACTGAAAATGTAGATACAGATCAGATTATTCCTGCTCGTTTTTTAAAGGCAACCGATAAAAAAGGGTTTGGAGATAATGTGTTTAGAGATTGGCGTTATCATAAAGATGGAAGTGTAAATGAGAGTTTTATTTTAAATAATAAAAATTATAAAGGAAGCATATTAATTGCTGGCGATAATTTTGGCTGCGGATCAAGTAGAGAGCACGCAGCGTGGGCATTAGCAGGCTACGGTTTTAAAGTAGTTATAAGCAGTTTTTTTGCTGATATATTTAAAGGAAATGCATTAAATAACGGAATTTTACCCATACAAGTTTCTGCAAAATATTTAAACGATTTACTTGAAAAAATAGCTAAAAATCCCGACACTATTGTAATTGTAGATTTAGAAAATCAAATACTTAAAACGCCTATAGGTAATAGTAGTTTTGAGATTAATCCGTATAAAAAATTATGCATGATTAATGGATACGATGATATTGATTTTTTAGTAAGTAAAAAAGATAAAATAGAAGCTTTTGAAGCGTCATTATAAAAGATAAAAAAATGAAATTTAATATAGCAGTTATCCCCGGAGATGGTATTGGACCAGAAGTAACCCTACAAGCGCAAAAAGTTTTAAATGCAATTGCAAATGTATACGAGCATACATTTATATTTAAAGAAGCCTTAATGGGTGCCTGTGCTATTGATAAAACAGGTAATCCGTTACCAGATAAAACAATTTCTTTATGTAAAAAAAGTGATGCTATTTTATTTGGAGCCATCGGTGATCCTAAATATGATAATGATCCAACAGCTAAAGTACGTCCAGAACAAGGATTGTTAAAATTAAGAAAAGAATTAGGGCTTTTTTGTAACGAGCGCCCTGTAAAAGCATATCAGCAATTAATAGAAAACTCTCCTTTAAAAAGAAATATTATTGAAGGAACTGATATTACAATATACAGAGAATTAACTGGCGGAATTTATTTCGGAATTAAAGAAATTAGTGATGATAAACAAATTGCTTTTGATGGTTGTTCTTATTCAGTTGAAGAGATTGAGCGCATTGCTCATTTAGCTTTTAAAGCAGCCCAAAAAAGACGTAAAAAGTTAACATTGGTTGATAAAGCAAACGTTTTAGAAACATCTAGATTATGGAGAAAAACAGTTACAGCTTTGGCTAGTAATTATCCGGATGTAGCATTAGATTTTATTTTTGTTGATAATGCAGCGATGCAATTAATTTTAAATCCAAAACAGTTTGATGTAATTCTTACCGAAAATTTATTTGGTGATATTTTATCAGACGAAGCAAGTGTTATTGGTGGTTCTATAGGTTTGTTGGCATCTTCATCAATTGGAAAAGAAAATGCATTGTTTGAGCCAATTCACGGTTCATTTCCGCAAGCAAAAGGAAAAGATATCGCAAATCCGTTAGCCTCAATCTTATCAGCAGCAATGTTATTAAATCATTTAGGTTTAGATGAAGAAGCAATAGTTATAGAAAAAGCAGTAGAAAAATCATTAGAATTAGGTATTACTACTGAAGATATTAATTCTGATAAAAACTTCGGAACAAGCAAAGTGGGAGATTTTATTGCAGATTATATATACAATCAAGAAGATAGTGATATGAATTTTAATAATATTCACGCAGGTCAGAGCACAATTATCTAGCCTAAATTCACATATTTATAAAACACCATTGTAGTTTCTTTACCAAAAGAAATTACAATGGTGTTTTTTGTTGATTTTTTTTAAGTTTATAAAAGTGTTTTGTTTTTACTAAAGAAGTACTTTGATTATTGATTTGTTATTAAAATTTAATAAAAACAAGTTGTTCGTGTGTTTAATTATGTGTTTTGTCTATTTTGTTGATTTATTTTTATTAAAAAAGCTATTTTAGTAAATATAATATAATTCACAATGAAAAAACAAGGCTTATACTTACCCGAATTTGAACATGAAAATTGCGGTGCAGGTTTTATCTGTAATTTAAATGGAGAAAGAACGAATAAAATTATACATGATGCGTTAGAAATATTAGTAAAATTAGAGCATAGAGGTGGTGTTAGTTCTGATGGAAAAACGGGAGACGGTGCAGGTTTGTTAATAGATATTCCGCATGATTACTTTAAGCGAGTTTGTGATTTTTCTATCCCAAATCAAAGAGAATATGCAGTAGGAATGGTGTTTTTACCTAAAAACTTAAATCAATATAATTTTTGTAAAACAACTTTCGAAAATGAAATAAAAACACAAGGACTTTCTATTTTAGGGTGGAGAGAAGTACCTGTAGATTCTACTCAATTAGGTGAAATAGCATTGGCATCAGAACCTAATATCGAACAGCTTTTTATTCATAAAACAAAAGGAATAACAGAAGCTGCTTTTAAAGCAAAATTATATGCGGCACGTAAAATAGCAGAACATATTATCAGAAAATCTAAAATTTCTGAAAGTGCCTATTTTTATGTTCCAAGTTTATCAATAACTACCATTATTTATAAAGGTATTATTATGCCTGAAGATATTGGGCCTTATTATAAAGATTTACAAGAAACAGATTTAGTTACGCGTTTAGCCTTAGTACACCAGCGTTTTTCTACCAATACAATGCCAACTTGGGAACTGGCACAGCCTTTTAGGCATATGTGTCAAAACGGAGAAATAAACACTTTACGTGGTAATGTAAGTAGAATGCGAGTTCGAGAAGAAATTATGAAAAGTGATGTTTTCGGTCCGCAAATAGACAAATTATTCCCTATAATTTTACCAGGAAAATCTGATTCTGCTTCTATGGATATGGTGGTAGAATTATTAACGCACACAGAGCGTTCTTTACCAGAAATTATGATGATGATGATTCCTGAAGCTTGGGAAAAACACAAAACCATGTCGGAAGAAAGAAAAGCTTTTTACGAATACAATGGTTGTATTATGGAGCCTTGGGATGGACCTGCATCAGTACCTTTTACGGATGGAGATTATATTGGTGCTTTGTTAGATAGAAACGGGTTAAGACCTTCAAGGTATACAGTAACAAAGAGTGGAAACTTAATTATGTCTTCAGAAATTGGTGTGGTTGATGTAGCGCCAGAAGATGTAAAAGAACATGGAAGATTAGAGCCAGGAAAAATGTTTTTGGTGGATATGAATGAAGGTAGAATTATTGAAGATGAAGAAATAAAAAGTAAAATTGTTTCAGAAAGACCTTATCAAGAATGGTTAAATAAAACACGCTTACATTTAAAAGATGTTCCTTATACAAGCGAAACTTGTCCGATAGAATCTATCGATATAAAAACACGTCAGCGTTTATTTAATTATACTTTCGAAGATATTCAAGAAGTAATAACACCAATGGCAATTGTAGGTAAAGAAGCGTTAGGGTCGATGGGAATTGACACGCCGTTAGCAGTTTTATCAGACCAACCTCAATTAATTTCAAGTTATTTTAAGCAATTATTTGCACAAGTAACCAATCCACCATTAGATGGTATTCGTGAAGAAATTGTAACAGATATTAGTTTAAATTTAGGAAAAGATAGAAATATTTTTAGCATTACCGAAAGACAGTGTCGAAAATTGAAAATACAAAACCCTGTAATATCTAACGATGATTTAGAAAAAATAAGAAACATATCGGTAGAAAGTTTTAAAGCAGAAACGATAGAGATTTTATACAAAAAATCAGAAGGACTTAACGGGTTAGAAGATGCTTTAGAAGCTATTATTGTTCAGGTTGAAAAAGCATTAACAAGAAAAACAAATATTATAATACTTTCTGATAGAGGTGTAAATAAAGAGTTTGCACCCATACCAGCTTTATTAGCGTGTTCGTTTGTAAATCACCAATTAAACAGATTACGTAAACGTTCTTTTTTCGATATTATTATTGAATCGGCAGAACCGCGTGAACCGCATCATTTTGCCACTTTATTTGGGTATGGTGCAAGTGCTATTAATCCATATATGGTAAATGAAATTATCCGTTCTCAGGTAAAAGAAGGTTTTATTACTGGTATGGATGAGCAAAAAGCAGTTGATAATTTTAATACCGCTATCGGAAAAGGGATTTTAAAGGTGATGAATAAAATAGGAATCTCAACTTTACATTCGTACAGAGGTTCTCAAATTTTTGAAATTGTTGGTTTTAACTCACAATTTGTTGAAAAATATTTTCCATATACCGCCTCAAGAATTGAAGGTATAGGTTTGTATGAAATAGAAAAAGAAATAGATAAACGTTATAAACAAGCGTATCCAGATAAAGAAATAGATAAAAATTTAAGTTTAAATATTGGAGGTAATTACCGATGGAGAAGAAATGGAGAGCGCCATTTATTTAACCCAACTACAGTTGCAAAATTACAACAAGCTGTAAGGTTAAGCGATCAGGATAGTTATAATGTATATGCAAAAGCGATTAACGAGCAGTCAGAAAGTTTAATGACCATTCGTGGTTTGTTTGAATTTAATAATTTAGATCCAATTCCTTTAGATGAAGTAGAACCTTGGACAGAAATTGTAAAGCGATTTAAAACAGGAGCCATGTCTTACGGATCTATTTCTCGTGAAGCTCATGAAAACTTAGCCATTGCCATGAACAGAATTGGCGGAAAATCTAATTCAGGTGAAGGTGGTGAAGACAGAAAACGTTTTCAAAAAGATGTAAATGGTGATAGTAGAAACTCAGCAATTAAACAAGTTGCATCTGGGCGTTTTGGAGTAACTTCTCATTATTTATCAAGTGCCAAAGAAATTCAAATAAAAATGGCACAAGGTGCAAAACCAGGAGAAGGAGGGCAATTACCAGGAGAAAAGGTATTACCTTGGATTGCATCCGCAAGAAATTCAACTCCTTTTGTAGGATTGATTTCTCCACCACCACACCACGATATTTATTCAATTGAAGATTTAGCACAATTAATTTACGATTTAAAAAATGCTAATAGAGATGCAAGAATAAATGTAAAATTAGTATCAGAAGTAGGAATAGGTACCATTGCAGCAGGTGTTGCAAAAGCAAAAGCAGATGTTGTTTTAATTTCTGGTTACGATGGTGGTACAGGAGCTTCACCGCTTACCTCATTAAAACACGCTGGTTTACCTTGGGAACTTGGTTTGGCAGAAGCACAACAAACACTGGTTTTAAATAAATTAAGAAGTAGAATTGTTGTAGAGTGTGACGGGCAATTAAAAACAGGTAGAGATGTTGCAATTGCTGCATTATTAGGAGCTGAAGAATTTGGTTTTGCAACTGCACCATTGGTGGCATCTGGGTGTATTATGATGCGTAAATGTCATTTAAATACGTGTCCGGTTGGTATCGCTACGCAAGACAAAGAGTTGCGTAAAAACTTTAAAGGAACTCCAGAACATGTAATTAATTTCTTTTATTATATAGCTGAAGAATTAAGACAAATAATGGCGCAACTTGGTTTTAGAACTTTAGCCGAAATGGTTGGTCAAACAGATAAAATAAACGCAAATAGAGCAATTAAGCACTACAAAGCTAAAGGATTAGATTTATCAAGTATTTTGCATAGACCTGCTACTTATAAGAGTATGGTGCTTAAAAATACAGAAACTCAAGAGCATAATTTAGAAAACGTATTAGATTTTACGATCCTTAAAGATTCTCACAGAGCTTTATATCGAAAAGAAAAAATGAATCTTACGTATCCGATAAAAAATACAAATCGTACTGTTGGGGCAATAGTGAGTCATGAAGTATCAAAAATTTATGGGCATTTAGGTTTACCAGAAGATACATTGAATCTTAATTTTACCGGTTCTGCAGGGCAAAGTTTTGGTGCCTTTGGTGCACATGGATTAACTTTTACAGTGGATGGTAATACGAATGATTATTTGGGAAAAGGCTTATCTGGAGCTAAATTAATCGTAAAAAAACCAGATAAAGCCGATTTTATAGCAGAAAATAACATCATTGTAGGTAATGTTTGTTTATTCGGTGCTGTAGAAGGGCAAGCTTATATAAACGGAATTGCAGGCGAGCGTTTTGCAGTTCGTAACTCTGGTGCAACAGCGGTTGTAGAAGGTGTTGGAGATCATTGTTGTGAGTATATGACAGGAGGTAGAGTTGTTGTTTTAGGTAAAACAGGAAGAAATTTTGCCGCTGGTATGAGTGGAGGAATTGCGTATGTTTTTGATGCGCAAAATAAATTTACAAATGGATTATGTAACACAGAAACAATCGATTTTGAAGCGGTTTTAAATGAAGATGCTGTAGAATTAAAAACGATTATTGAAAAACATGTTTTATATACTGGTAGTAAAAAAGGTGCTGCTTTATTAGCCGATTGGGATGCGAGTTTAAAAAACTTTGTAAAAGTAATGCCAACGGAATACAAGCGTGCTTTAGAGCGTATAAAAACAGAAGAACCAATGTTTGAAGAATTAACAATAGCATAATGTCATGGGAAAAGTAACAGGATTTAAAGAGTTTGAAAGACAAGATGAAACGTACACAGCTGTAAAAGATCGTGTAAAAAATTACAAAGAGTTTACCGTTGCGCTTTCAGAAAAAGATTTAGAAAAACAGGGTTCTCGCTGTATGGATTGTGGTATTCCTTTTTGTCATAGTGGTTGCCCGCTAGGAAATTTAATTCCAGATTTTAATCATATGATACATCAGGGAGAATGGCAAAAAGCCTCATGGTTATTGCATTCTACCAATAATTTTCCTGAGTTTACAGGACGTTTATGTCCTGCTCCATGTGAAAAAGCATGTGTATTGGGTATTATTGAAGATCCAATTTCTATCGAAAATATTGAAAAAAATATAGTTGAACGTGCATTTAAAGAGGGATGGATAAAACCACAGCCACCAAAAAATAGAACTCAAAAAACGGTTGCCGTTGTAGGTTCTGGACCTGCTGGTTTAGCAACAGCGCAACAATTAAATAGAGCCGGTCATACGGTTACTGTTTTTGAAAGAGATGATGAGGTAGGAGGATTATTACGCTACGGAATACCTAATTTTAAATTAGAAAAAGGAATTATTGATCGTCGTGTAGCAATTTTAAAAGCTGAAGGTATTTTATTTAAAACCAATGTAAATGTTGGTGTTAATTATAATGTAGAAGATTTAAAAGATTTTGATGCAGTGGTTTTATGTGGTGGTGCTACCGAAAGACGTAGTTTACCAACAACAGGTATCGAGGCAAATGGCGTTGTACAAGCCATGGATTTTTTAACCCAACAAACAAAAGTAGTTTTAGGAAAAGATGTTGAAAACCAAGTTTTAGCTACTGATAAAAATGTAATTGTTATTGGAGGTGGAGATACAGGATCTGATTGTATTGGTACTTCAAATCGTCAAGGTGCAAAATCGGTTGTAAATTTCGAAATTATGCCAAAACCACCAGGGCACCGTTCACCAACAACTCCTTGGCCATATTGGCCTTTACAATTAAAAACATCTACTTCTCATAAAGAAGGTGTAGAAAGAAATTGGTTAATAAATACCAAAGAGTTTGTTAAAGATAAAAACGGAAATTTAACTGCTTTAAAAACAGTAAATGTTGAATGGAAAATGGTTCCTGGACAACGACCTCAGCTTATTGAAATTGAAGGAACAGAAAAAACATGGCCTTGTGATTTGGCTTTGTTAGCCTTAGGTTTTACAGGTCCGGAAAGTACTTTAGCGGATAAATTAGGTATTGAAAAAGATGTTCGTTCTAATTATAAAGCAACTTATGGAAAATACCAAACCAACATTCCGAATATTTTTGCGGCAGGAGATATGCGTAGAGGACAGTCATTAATTGTTTGGGCAATTTCTGAAGGTCGAGAAGCAGCAAGACAAGTTGATATTTATTTAATGGGAAAATCAGAATTACCTTCTAAAAATGCGAGTGGAGATTTAGTAGGAATTTAATAAAGAATTGAATTTTTTTGAAAAAGGGAAGTTTTAAGAGTATGATTTTAGCAAAATCATACTCTTATTTTTTTACTTCGGAAATTTCTCTCGAATTTTATCTAAACTTAAATTATGGATACTTCCAATATGAGAATGCTTCTTTGAAGTATCTGGTTTGTATGTTCCATTTTCAACTTTAGCACCAATATCCTTATAAGCATCTCTGTAGGTCATTCCGTTTTCAACTAACGTATTCATATTATCAACCGTAAATAAAAATTTGTATTTTTCATCATTCGGATTTACTTCTTTAACAATAATTTGTTTGATTGAAAAATTAAAAATTTCTAAAATATTTTTAACTTCTTCAAAAGCAGCAATCATATTTTCTTTTAATAATTGAAAATCTCTATGATAACCACTTGGCAAATTATTAGTAATTAAAATCACTTCAGTTTGCAATGCCTGTATTTTATTACATTTTCCTCTAATCAATTCAAATACATCTGGATTCTTTTTATGAGGCATAATACTACTTCCAGTAGTTAACTCATCTGGAAAGGAAATAAATCCAAAATTTTGACTCATATACAAGCAAATATCCATCGAAAAACGAGCTAAGGTGTTACATAATCCGCCCAAAGCCGCTGCAATTGTTCGTTCACTTTTACCTCTGCTCATTTGTGCAGCAACAACATTGTATTTTAACGTAGAAAAATTCAACTCTTGTGTTGTGAAAGCTCTATCAATCGGAAAAGAACTTCCGTAACCAGCAGCAGAGCCCAAAGGGTTTTGATCTACTACCTTAAAAGCGGCTTCTAACAAATATATATCGTCTATTAATACTTCGGCATAGGCAGAAAACCACAAACCAAAAGAAGAAGGCATTGCTACTTGTAAATGTGTATAGCCAGGTAATAAATTGTCTTTATATGTTTCTGATAAATCTAATAGAGTTTCGAATAAAGTATTTGTTTGTTTAATTACGTCAGCTATGTTCTGTTTGTAATATAAATGTAAGGCAACTAAAACTTGATCGTTTCTAGAACGGGCAGTATGAATTTTTTTTCCAACATCTCCATACTTTTTAGTTAACTCAAATTCAATTTTAGAGTGTATATCTTCAAAGTTATTTTCAATTACAAATGTGTTATTTTCGATTTGATGTTTCATTTCATCAAGACCTTCTTCTAATTTTTGTAATTCATCTGAATCGATTATTGCAATTTTATACAACATTTTAGCATGAGCCAAAGATGCTTGTAGATCATATTTAGCTATATGCATATCAATTTCTCTATCGTTTCCGACTGTAAATTGTTCTATTTTTTTGTCTATCGTTAATCCTTTATCCCAAAGTTTCATATTATAATATTTTTTGTCTGATTGTGTGCAGTCGAGATCTAATTGACATTAAAACATCTCAAATGAGTTTGAATTGACATTATTTTTAAACTATTACTTTATTTAATAAATTGATATAAATTTCAATTCCTTCTTCAATTTCATGTAAATAAATAAATTCATTTGCTGTGTGCGAACGAGTGCTATCACCAGGGCCTAATTTTAAAGAAGGACAACTTAATACGGACTGATCTGATAGGGTAGGAGAGCCATAAGTTTTTCTTCCTAAAGAAATACCTGCTTTTATTAAATCATGATTAATCGGAATTGAAGAAGAACTCAATTTTATTCCACGAGGTTTAATAGTATCACAAGGAGATTCTTTTTGTAGAATATTTACAATTTCTTGATTTGTATATTTATCATTTACACGCACATCAACAACTAGTTTTACTTCTGAAGGAATTGCATTATGTTGCTTACCTGCATTTATTTGTGTAACAGTCATTTTTACATCACCTAAAGCATCTGACGATTTTTTAAATTGATAATTTTCAAACCATTTTAAAACATCAATACTGTTATAAATGGCATTATTTGTATTAGGATGTGCAGCATGACTTGGAGTACCTTTAACTATAGCATCAAAAACAACCAATCCTTTTTCTGCAACTGCTAAATTCATTAAAGTTGGTTCGCCAACAATGGCAACATCAATATTAGGAATGATAGATAGCATACTATTTAAACCATTATCACCACTATTTTCTTCTTCTGCAGACGCTACAATTACTAAATTATATGTTAGTTTTTTTTTATGATAAAAGTGAGTGAAGGTAGCTAATAGTGAAACTAAACAACCACCTGCGTCATTACTTCCTAAGCCATATAATTTTCCATCTTCAATAATTGCCTTAAAAGGATCTTTTGTGTAGCCATTATTGGGTTTTACGGTATCGTGATGTGAATTTAAAAGTAAGCTAGGTTTACTTTCATCAAAATATTTATTAATAGCCCAAACGTTATGTACATTTCTTTTAAAAGGAATATTGTTACTAATAAACCAGTTTTCTAAAAGCAGTGCTGTTTGGTTTTCTTCTGATGAAAAAGAAGGCGTTTCTATTAAGTTTTTTAATAATTCGATCGCATCAAGCGTTAATTCTTGTTGTGTTTTCATTAAGCTTGTATTGTTGTGAATTTTGAATTCTGGTTGTATAACATTTCTGATTTTCCAATACAAACTTTATGTACCTGTTGGTTAATTGCATGAAAACAATTATTCATTTTTGGTAACATTCCATCGGCAATAATGTTCTTAGCCAATAACTCTTCATATTTTTTTGTAGTAATGTTCTCTATAACAGAATCTTCATTATTTATATCTAATAAAACACCATTTTTTTCAAAGCAGTAATATAATTCTGTTTGATGTTTCTTAGCAAAACCAATGGCTAATTCTGAAGCAATAGTATCGGCATTGGTATTTAATAATTGCCCATTATTATCATGAGTAATGGCGCAAAAAACAGGTGTAATATTTGCACTTAATAAACTTTCTAAAACAGTAGTGTTTACATTAACTATATCGCCAGCAAAACCATAATCTATTTCTTTTATAGGTCTTTTTACTGAGAGAATTGTATTGCCATCAGCCCCCGTAAAACCAATTGAATTGTTTGATTTTTGTTGTAAAGAAGCCACAATATTCTTGTTAATTTTACCAGCGTAAACCATCGTAATTATATCTAAAGTTTCTGCATTGGTTTTTCTTCTTCCGTTAACCATTTCAACTTTTACATTCATTTGTTGCGCTAGTTTTGTGGCCAATTTACCGCCACCATGTACTAATATTTTTGGCGCTTCAATTTTAGAAAACTCCATAAGAAAATTATCTAATACTGCTGGATTGTCTATAATATTTCCTCCTATTTTTATAATTTTTAATGTTTCCATATTTAAATTTTTACATCGTTAAGCAGAACTTGATTCAGTTTCTCATTATTATATGTATGAGATTCTGAAATAAATTCAGAATGACGTTCTTTTTAAAGATTCTCTATTATTTTTTTTAGTACAACCTGAGCTGCATACGTTCTGTTATTAGCTTCATGAATTACCACAGAATTGTTACTGTCTAACACACTATCTTCAACTACCACGTTTCTTCTAACTGGTAAGCAATGCATAAATTTTGAGTTGCCTAACTTTTCTTTTGTAAGCATCCAATTTGGGTCTTGAGAAGTAATTTTTCCGTAATCAATGTAGTTACTCCAGTTTTTTACATATACAAAATCAGCATTTTTTAAAGCCCCTTCTTGATTATGATTAATTGGCGTGTTTTTAGTGATTTCAGGATTTAATTCGTAACCTTTCGGATGTGTAATAGAAAAATCAACATTTATATTTTGCATCATTTTAACAAACGAATTAGCAACAGCGTGAGGCAAAGCTTTCGGGTGCGGAGCCCAAGACAATACAACTTTTGGCTTTAGTTTTGTTTTTAACTCTTCAATGGTAATTGCATCGGTTAAAGCTTGTAATGGATGCGCTGTTGAACTTTCCATATTTACAACCGGAACTGTAGCATATTTTATAAAGCTATTTAATATGAATTCAGACTCATCTTTTTCTTTATTTTTTAAGGATGAAAATGCTCTTATAGCTATAATGTCTGCGTATTGAGAAATTACTTGAGCAGCTTCTTTTACATGCTCTGAAGAATTTAAATTCATAGTTGTACCATCTTCAAATTCTAAATTCCAAGCATCATTTACATTTAATACCATTACTTGCATGCCTAAATTTTTAGCAGCTTTTTCTGTACTTAATCTTGTTCTTAAGCTTGAATTGAAAAACAACATTACAAGTGTTTTATGTTTTCCTAAATTTTCAAACCCAAAGGGATTTTCTTTTAATTGAATAGCTTCTTTAATAATTTCAGAAACATTTTCAATATCATTTATGGTTGTATATTTTTTCATTCTATAATTCTATAATTCTCGACAAACAACGCTTGCTACTTTCAATTAAAAAATAGTTTAATTTTAGTAATGCTCGATAAGATAAATCATTGTTACCTGAGTGCAGTCGAGCGGTTTTTAATAACTCAATTCCTTTTTTATGGCATCAAAAAACTGATCAACATGTTGTTTTTTGATTGTTAGTGGCGGAAGAATTCTTAGTAAATTAGGGTTTTTAGCACTTCCTGTAAAAATATGATGTTTAAAAATTAGTTCTTTTCTTAACGATGCAATTGGAAAATTAAATTCCATTCCTAACATTAGTCCTCTTCCTTTTATTTTTTTAATTGCTGGAATCTCTGCTGCTTTTTTAATAAAGTATTCAGAAATAATACTTGCATTTTTTAGTAATTTTTCTTCCTTCAAAATAGTTAAAACAGTTAAAGAAGCCACACAAGCTAAATGATTTCCACCAAAAGTGGTTCCTAATAAACCATAAGAAGCTTCAATTGAAGGATGAATTAAAATTCCGCCAATAGGAAAACCATTTCCCATTCCTTTAGCCATTGAAATAATATCTGGGGTAATATTGTGTTTTTGAAAAGCAAAGAAATCACCAGTTCTTCCAAAACCAGATTGTACTTCATCGGCTATAAACAAAGCTTTGTATTGTTTACATAATTTATCTAAACTTTGATAAAAAGTAGTAGTACTTTCATCTAAACCACCAACTCCTTGAATACATTCAATAATTACAGCACAAACATCTTCTTTTTGTAAAGCTTTTTCTACAGATTGTAAATCACCTAATTCGAAAAATTCAACCTCTTGTTGTGCATTAATTGGCGCAACAATTTTAGTGTTATCTGTAGCAGCAACCGCAGCAGATGTTCTACCATGAAAACCATTTTTAAAAGCAATAATTTTCTTTTTATTGGTATGAAAAGAAGCTAGTTTTAAAGCGTTTTCATTTGCTTCAGCTCCTGAATTGCATAGAAATAATTGATAATCGTTACAATTAGATTGCTTTATTAACTCATCAGCTAATTTTGTTTGTAACGGATTTTGAATTGAGTTACTATAAAACCCCAAATTACTTACTTGATTGCTAATACTTTTTACATATGTTGGGTGAGAATGTCCGATAGAAATAACAGCGTGCCCTCCGTATAAGTCTAAATACTTCGTATTATTTTCATCATAAACAAAAACGTCTTTAGCTTTTACGGGAGTAATATCAAATAGTGGATATACATTAAATAAACTCATAATTGCTCAGTTTTTATGGTGTTAATTTTATTATATGAGGTAACCATTCCTTGTATTAATGAAGAACTTAACCCTTGGTGTTCCATTTCATTTAATCCTTCAATAGTACAGCCTTTAGGCGTTGTAACTTTATCTATTTCTTGTTCTGGATGATTTCCTGTTGTAATTAATAAGTTTGCAGCACCATCACAAGTATGCATGGCTAATTCTTGTGCTTCTTTGGCATCAAAACCTAATTGAATAGCAGCCTGAGTAGTTGCTCTTATCATCCGCATCCAAAAAGCAATTCCGCTTGCACAAACTACGGTTGCAGCTTGCATTTTAGATTCTGGAATAACAATAGAAGTACCTAATCTGTTAAAAACTGCTTCGGCAACTTTTATTCTTTCCAATCCTTTAATGTTTCCACACAGGCAAGTCATCGATTTACCAACGGCAATTGCAGTATTAGGCATTGCTCTAATAATAAAATTATGAACTCCAATAACCTCTTCAATTTGAGTAATTGAAAAACCAGTAATGGTAGAAATAAGAATGTGATTTTCCTTTAGTAAAGGTTGAATATTATTTAAAATTTGTTTTAAATGTGTTGGTTGAACAGCTAGAATAATGATGTCTGAATTTATAACAGCTTCAGAGTTATTAGTTGTTAAACTAACATTTTTATATCCTTCAAATTCTTTAATAGTATCTAGTTTTCTTCTTGTTAAATACAAAGAAGTTATAGCATTGGTTGTTATTAACCCTTTTGCAATAGATTTTCCTAAATTCCCTGTACCTATAATTGCTATTTTCATGTTTTATGTTTTTTTAAGTTCTAAAGTGACAGAGTTGCAAAGTTTGCTATTGAACAAAATTTCAAGTCTTTAATAACTTTGTCCCTTTGTTACTTTTTTGTTTTCTTACTTTTAATCTTTGCCGCTTTACGAGTCTCTAAAAATAAGTTGCTTTTAAATTTAGTCCTGCTGTTTCCTCAAACCCGAACATCAAATTCATGTTTTGTATTGCTTGCCCAGAAGCCCCTTTTAATAAATTATCAATAACACTTGTTATGAGCAATTTATTTTCATACTTGTGTAAGTGAATTAAACACTTGTTGGTATTTACTACTTGTTTTAAGTGTATATGATTATCTGAAATAATAGTAAAATTAGCATCTTTATAAAACTCTTTATAAAGTGTTTTTGCATCTTCTAAAGTTCCCTTAAAATAGGTGTAAGCTGTTGCAAAAATCCCTCTAGAAAAATCACCTCTATTAGGCATAAAAACAATTTCTGAACTTACATTTTCTTGTAATTGCTGTATAGATTGATTGATTTCTCCTAAGTGTTGATGTGTAAAAGGTTTGTAGTAAGAAAAATTATTATCTCTCCAAGTAAAATGAGTTGTTGCAGATAATGACGTACCAGCACCAGTAGCACCAGTTACAGCATTTATATGAACATCATTTTTAATTAAATTATTTTTAGCTAAAGGTAATAAGGCAAGCTGTATGGCTGTGGCAAAACAACCAGGATTGGCAATATGTTTTGCTTTCTTAATTGCATTTTTTTGTAACTCAGGTAAACCGTAAACAAAGTTTTTTTCTTGAAAAGCAGCATCTTTTTGTAACCTAAAATCATTTCCTAAATCGATGATTTTTGTAGTGTTAGCAAAAGTGTTGTTTTCTAAAAATTTCTTAGAATTTCCATGACCTAAACATAAGAACAATACATCAATATTCGAATTAATTGTATTGGTGAATTTTAAGTTTAGAGTACCAACTAAATCTTGATGAATGTTACTTATTTTATTTTCTGCATTAGAGGTACTAAAAACGAAGTTAATTTTAACCTTTGGGTGATTTATTAATAATCTAATTAACTCGCCAGCTGTATAACCAGCGCCTCCTATAATTCCTGCTTGTATCATTTTTTAAGAATTAACTTGTTGATATATTTTGTTTTGATTTCCTAGAATTTTAATAAAACCTTTTGCATCATTTGCAGTCCATGCTTTATTTTCTTCACCATAACTTCCAAATTTTGGATTCATTAAATCATGTTTAGATGAAATTCCGTTTAATTGAAAATGATATGGTTTAAGAGTTATAGCTACTTCACCTGAAACTTTAGTTTGACTATTTTCTAGAAAAGCTTCGATATCTCTCATAACGGGATCTAAATATTGACCTTCGTGTAAATGCATTCCGTAAAAACTAGACAAATATTCTTTATGTTGTAATTGCCATTTAGTAAGGGTGTGTTTTTCTAATAAATGATGTGCTTTAATTGAAATTAGCGCGGCTGCAGCTTCAAAACCAACTCTTCCTTTAATTCCAACAATGGTATCACCTACATGAATATCTCTACCAATAGCATATTTAGACGCTAATTCATTTAATTTTTGAATGTTATTTTGTGGTGAATCAATTATAGCATTTATAGCAATGAATTCGCCATTTTTAAAAGTCATTTTTACTTTTTCCTCTCCGTTTTTTTCTAATTGAGATGGATATGCTTTTTCAGGTAATGCTTTATCAGAAGTTAACGTTTCTTCTCCGCCAACACTTGTTCCCCATAAACCTTTATTTACTGAGTATTTTGCTTTTTCCCAAGACAAGTCAATCCCATTATCTTTTAAATACTGTATCTCTTCTTGTCTAGAGAGTTGTTGATCTCTAATTGGTGTGATAATTTCAATTTCAGGAGCAATAGTTTGAAAAATCATATCAAAACGTACCTGATCATTTCCAGCTCCAGTACTTCCATGAGCAATATATTTTGCATTAATACTTTTAGCATATTTTGCAATTTCGATTGCTTGAATAATCCTTTCTGCACTTACAGATAAAGGATATGTATTGTTTTTTAATACATTTCCGTAGATTAAATATTTTACTACCTTCTGGTAAAATGTAGCGACAGCATCAATATTCTGATAAGTAGTAACTCCCATTTTGTAGGCATTTTTTTCAATATCTTGAATTTCTGTATTTGTAAACCCACCTGTATTTACGCTAACAGCATGAACTTCATATCCAGCTTTAGATAAGCTAACGGCACAATATGATGTATCTAAACCTCCGCTGTATGCAATAACTAATTTTTTCATTTTTTATATTTTTTTAAGAAAAGGCTTTCTTTAATTCTCTTTAATCTTTGAAAAACTTTCTCTTTAATTTTTACTTTAGTGTTGTTTTTTTCTTTGATTGATGGATCGAATAACATTCCTGTACATAAACACATTTGTTGTTTTGTTCTTTGTAAAACATCATAGTTTTTACAGGTTTGACAGCCTTTCCAAAAAGATTGATCATTTGTTAATTCTGAAAAAGTAACAGGTTTATATCCTAAATCGCTATTCAATTTCATTACAGGTAAACCTGTTGTTATTGAAAATACTTTGGCTGAAGGAAATTTTGTTCTCGAATGTTCAAAAACGGTTGCTTTTATTCTTTTAGCCAATCCTTGTTTTCTGAAATTAGGATGTACAATTAAGCCTGAATTAGCAACGAATTTTCCATGTCCCCAAGATTCTATATAACAAAATCCAGCAAATTTCTCATTCTCTAAAGCGATAACAGCATTGCCGTTTTCTATTTTAGTTATGATATATTCAGGTGTACGCTTAGCAATTCCTGTACCTCTAACATTAGCAGACTCTGTAATAGTGTCACAGATAATTTTTGCGTATATACTATGTGATTTATTAGCAATAACAATTTCCATTGTTCTTGATTTTAAATAATACCAATATGAATTTAGTAAACACTTAAGTGTTTGATAGGTATTGTGTTATTTGAAATAAATTGATTGTTTGAAAATAAGAACCGGACTCACCTAAGTTCAATAAATTAGATAGCACCCAAAGGGCGACGGCGGAAAATAGGGCGTACAATTGCGGGGCTATTCGAAAGAATAACTACAGATACTATTGATATGAATTTGAAATTGTACAAAGAATAAAAAAATAAAAATTACGTATAAAGAAATATTTGTTTGCTTTTAACTGCGACGGCGAAAGCGAACAAATGTACTGGGAACAGTACTACGTATTTTATTTTTTTGTATAATCATATTGCAAACATATAAATTAATTTTAAATTATTAGAAAATAATTAGGATAATTAAAAAATAAATTTCAATATTTGCCTATCGTTTTTTTATAAACGGAGATTAAAACAAAAATGAACAAACAAATTTTAAATATTATTTCTATTGTAGTCATTGTAATTATTTTACAAGGATAAAGGAAGTATATTTAAAAAAATAAATATTATAAGGCTTCCTAAATTTTAGGAAGCCTTTTTTATTATAAAAAAAATGAATCAAATTTTAAATATTATCGTATTAATTATTGTCATTATTAGCTCACCACCGAGTTGATACAGATGCTTATTGCTATACAATAAAAAAACCTGTATCAATTTCGATACAGGTTTTTTTTATGCCTTTGAATAGTAGATATGAATATTTTTAATTTACTGATAATTAATCAATTAGTTTAATTTTTTATCAAATAGACATCGTTTTAAGAATAATGTAATAAAATTAGTAAGAAAGTAATAAAATAATTTTGAATATTAAAATAGCAATAAAATGTATTACAACGAAGAAAGTGTAATTTTTTATAACGGAAAATTTATCAAAGCAAAGGAAGCTACATCAAACCCATATAGCCAAAGTTTACACTATGGTAATGGCGTCTTCGAAGGTATAAGAGCATACAAAACAAGCGAAGGAACCAGAATATTTAAATCAGAAGAACATTACAAACGTCTTAAATACGGAGCCGAAGTAATGAGTATTGAATTTAATTATACAATAGACGAACTTACAAAACTAACATATGAGCTGTTAGAAAAAAATAATTTACAAGACGCATACATACGTCCTTTAATTGTAACAGGCGAAAATATGGGCGTATTTTCTGCCAAAGGTTCTGAGTTGATAATACAGTGTTGGAAATGGGATAAGTTGATGGGAAATAAATTATTAAGAGTAAAAACCTCTAAGTTTCAACGTCCAAACCCTAAATCTTGTTTTGTTGAAGCAAAAGTAACGGGGCATTATATCAATTCTATTTTAGCATCAAACGAAGTAAAAGCAGCAGGTTATGATGAAGCTTTGTTATTAGACATGAATAACAATGTAGCCGAATGTTCAGGCGCAAATATTTTTATGCAAAAAGAAGGAAAATTATACACTCCGCCTCGTGGTCATATCATGGCTGGTATTACACGCTCAACAATAATTGATTTGTGTATAGAAAATGGAATTTCGGTTGAAGAAAAACACTTTACGCTAGAAGAATTAAAAAATGCAGATGCTTGTTTTTTTACAGGAACAGCTGCAGAAGTAGTAGGATTACAATCATTAGATGCATATCAATTTCCACTATCGTGGGAAAAAACTCACGGATATCAATTAATGAAATTATATAAAAACGAAGTAGAAGGATTACGTCAAAAACGCAAAGCAAGTTAAGATGAAATTAAACAAACATAGTAGTAGGTTAACTCAAGATGAATCGCAACCAGCATCACAAGCAATGTTATATGCCGTTGGTTTAACGGACGAAGACATGAGTAAAGCTCAAGTGGGAATTGCAAGTACAGGGTATGATGGAAACCCGTGTAACATGCATTTAAATAATTTAGCTGCAGAGGTTAAGGTAGAAACCAAAATAACAGGTTTAGTAGGTTTAGGTTTTAATACGATTGGTGTTTCAGACGGAATTTCTATGGGAACTTCTGGAATGAATTATTCATTAGCGTCAAGAGATATTATAGCCGATTCTATAGAAACGGTTATGAATGCCCAAAGTTATGACGCATTAATATCTGTAGTAGGTTGCGATAAAAACATGCCAGGAGCAGTAATTGCCATGTTACGTTTAAATCGCCCATCAATAATGATGTATGGAGGTAGTGTTGCTTCAGGAAATTATAAAGGAAAGAAATTGAATATTGTTTCTGCTTTTGAGGCTTTAGGGCAAAAAGTAGCGGGAGAAATTGATGAAAACGAATACAAAGAAATTATAAAAAGAGCCATTCCAGGAGCAGGAGCTTGCGGAGGAATGTACACTGCAAATACCATGGCATCTGCAATAGAATGTATGGGATTTGCATTGCCTTATAATTCGTCTATTCCGGCTGAAAATCCGAATAAATTATCCGAAGCAGAAAGAACTGCGATGGCGATTAAAAATTTATTAAAACTAGATTTAAAACCGTTAGATATCATCTCTAAAAAATCAATAGAAAATGCAGTTGCTTTGGTAAATGCTCTTGGAGGATCTACAAATGCGGTATTGCACTTTTTAGCAATAGCACATGCTGCGGATATAGATTTTTCTTTAGAAGATTTTCAACGAGTAAGCGATAGAACTCCGTTAATTGCTGATTTAAAACCATCAGGAAAATACTTAATGGAAGATGTTCATGGTGTTGGTGGTACGCCAGCAATCATGAAATATTTGTTAGATAATGGATACTTACATGGCGATTGTTTAACGGTTACAGGAAAAACATTGGCAGAGAATTTAGCAGATGTTGAAGCAATGCAATTTGAAGATCAAGATGTTATTTATCCGAAAGATAAAGCTTTAAAAACGTCTGGAAATATTCAAATAATTTATGGAAACCTTGCTTCTGAAGGAGCGGTTGCTAAAATATCAGGAAACGAAGGTCTTTTATTTGAAGGGAAAGCAGTTGTTTACGATGGTGAGCAAGCTGCAAATACAGGTATTTCTAACGGAGAGGTAGAAAGAGGTGATGTAGTGGTAATTAGATATGTTGGTCCCAAAGGTGGACCAGGAATGCCAGAAATGTTAAAACCAACATCGTTAATTATGGGAGCAGGATTGGGTAAATCTGTAGCTTTAATTACTGATGGACGTTTTTCGGGCGGAACACACGGATTTGTAGTTGGACATATTACTCCAGAAGCACAATCTGGCGGAACAATAGCTTTGGTACAAACAGGAGATAAAATCCGAATTAGTGCAGAAGACAATTCTATAAATGTATTACTTTCTGATGAGGAATTAGCAGAAAGAAAAGCGAAATGGGTAACACCTGCATTAAAGCATAAAAAAGGAATATTATACAAATACGCAAAAACAGTAGCGTCAGCATCTAAAGGGTGTGTAACTGATGCATTTTAATAGCTGAAATTATGAATACAAAAACGCAAACAAAACCTGAAACAGTTTCAAAGCAGAAAATACATATTTCTGGAGCAGAAGCTGTTGTTAAATGCTTACTTGAAGAAGGAGCAGATTTAATTTACGGATATCCTGGTGGGGCAATTATGCCTGTATATGATGAGCTATACAAATACCAAGATAAAATTAATCATGTGCTTACTCGCCATGAGCAAGGAGCTACGCATGCAGCACAAGGATTTGCAAGAGTAACAGGTAAAGTAGGTGTAGCAATAGCAACATCAGGACCTGGAGCTACGAATTTAATTACTGGTATTGCTGATGCACAAATAGATTCTACACCGATGGTATGTATAACAGGCCAGGTAGCTTCTCATTTATTAGGGTCGGATGCTTTTCAAGAAACTGATATAGTTGGTATTTCAACTCCTGTAACTAAATGGAATTATCAAATAACAAAAGCTTCTGAGATTCCAGAAATTTTTGCAAAGGCATTTTATATAGCAAAATCAGGTAGACCAGGCCCTGTGTTAATTGATATAACAAAAGATGCTCAGTTTGATACATTTGATTTTGAATATAAAAAATGTACTTCAATACGTAGTTATAAAGCAAAACCAACGGTAAATTTTGAAGAAGTAAAAGCTGCGGCATCTTTAATAAATAAAGCTAAAAAACCTTTAATAGTTTTTGGTCAGGGTGTTATTTTAGGAGAAGCAGAAGATGAATTTAAAAATTTTATTGAGAAAGCAGATATTCCATCAGCATGGACAATTTTAGGATTGTCAGCATTACCAACAGAACATGAATTAAATGTTGGTATGGTTGGAATGCATGGTAATTATGCGCCTAATAAATTAACAAACGAATGTGATTTATTAATAGCTGTAGGAATGCGTTTTGATGACCGTGTTACAGGAGATTTAAATAGATATGCAAAACAAGCAAAAGTTATTCATTTTGAAATTGATCCTGCCGAAATTGATAAAAACGTAAAGGCAGATGTTGCTGTTTTAGGTGATGTTAAAGAGAGTTTAGCACAAATATTACCGCTAATTAATGAAAATAAACATGATCAATGGTTAGAAGAGTTTACAAAACTAGAAGCTATTGAATATGAAAAAGTAAAGAAAGAAGATTTATATCCAACCAAAGATGGTTTAACAATGGCTGAGGTTTTAAAGGAAATAAATATAGCTTCAGGAGGCGATGCGATTATTGTTTCTGATGTTGGTCAACATCAAATGTTTGCATGTCGTTATGCTAAATTTAACAAAACTAAAAGTAATGTTACTTCAGGTGGTTTAGGTACAATGGGCTTTGCATTACCAGCTGCAATTGGAGCTAAAATGGGAGCACCAGAAAGAGAGGTTGTGATGATTGCTGGTGACGGAGGTTATCAAATGACAATTCAAGAATTAGGAACTATTTTACAAACCAAAGCAGCAGTTAAAATTGTTGTTTTAAATAATGAGTTTTTAGGAATGGTACGTCAATGGCAACAATTGTTTTTTGACAAACGATATGCATCGACAGAAATGACTAATCCAGATTTTATAGCGATTGCAAAAGGTTACAGTATAGATGCAAAAAGGGTTACCAAAAGAGAAGATTTAGCAGGTACTGTTAAAGAAATGATGGAATCTAAAGATGCATATTTTTTAGAGGTTTGTGTTGAGAAAGAGAATAATGTATTCCCGATGATACCAACAGGAGCATCAGTTTCAGATATAAGATTAGCATAATTATGGAAAATAAACAAACATATACCGTTTCGGTTTATACCGAAAACAACGTAGGGTTGTTAAACAGAATTTCGGGTATTTTTTTAAGAAGACACATTAATATTGAAAGCATGAATATTTCTAAATCAGAAATAAAAAGTGTATCAAGGTTTACGTTGTTGGTAAAAGTAACTGAAGATCAGATAAAAAAAATTATTGGTCAAATAGAAAAGCAGGTAGAGGTAATTAAGGCTTATTATCATACAGATGAAAATACAATTTACCAAGAATCATGTTTATTTAAATTGAGTTCAGAATTATTAATTGCAAATGATGAAATTCAAACAATAATCAATAGCAGTAAATCGAGAGTGATTAATATCAATAAAGACTTTTTTGTACTAGAAAAATCAGGAAATAAAGAAGAGATTGAAGAATTATATCACACGTTAGATAAACACGGAATAATGCAATTTGTTCGTTCAGGACGTATTGCAATAACCAAAGAAGAAATGAAAATATCAACCTTATTATCAATAAACAACTAAAAAAATGACAAATTATTTTAACACATTATCGTTAGCAGGAAAATTAGAACAACTTGCAAAATGTAGATTTATGAACGCTTCAGAATTTACTGAAGGAGTAAAGGCTTTAGAAAATAAAAAAATTGTTATTATTGGTTGTGGAGCTCAAGGTTTAAATCAAGGTTTAAATATGAGAGATTCAGGTTTAGATGTTTCGTATGCATTACGTCCGGCTGCAATTGAAGAAAAAAGAGCTTCGTATAAAAATGCAACAGAAAATAATTTTAACGTAGGTACATTTAACGCGTTAATTCCTTCGGCAGATTTAGTTTTAAACTTAACTCCAGATAAGCAACATACTCGAGTAGTTAAAACAGTAATGCCTTTGATGAAAAAAGGAGCAACATTATCATACTCTCACGGTTTTAATATTGTTGAAGAAGGAATGCAAGTTCGTGAAGATTTAACCGTAATAATGGTAGCACCTAAGTGTCCTGGTACAGAGGTTAGAGAAGAATATAAAAGAGGTTTTGGAGTGCCAACACTAATAGCAGTACACCCAGAAAACGATCCTGAAAATAAAGGATGGGCGCAAGCAAAGGCATACGCAGTTGCAACAGGAGGTCATAAAGCAGGTGTTTTAGAATCGTCTTTTGTTGCTGAGGTAAAATCAGATTTAATGGGAGAACAAACCATTTTATGTGGAGTATTACAAACGGCTTCTATTTTATCTTTTGATAAAATGCTAGCAGAAGGTATTGAGCCTACCTACGCATCAAAGTTAATTCAGTATGGTTGGGAAACAATTACTGAAGCTTTAAAGCATGGTGGTATTACTAATATGATGGACCGTTTATCAAACCCAGCAAAAATAAAAGCATTTGAACTATCAGAAGAATTAAAAGGAATTTTAAAACCATTGTTTGTAAAACATATGGATGATATTATGTCGGGACATTTTTCTACAACCATGATGGAAGATTGGGCAAATGACGATATTAATTTATTAAGTTGGAGAGCAGCAACTGGTGAAACTGCTTTCGAAAAAACAGAAGCAACAGAAGTAGCTTTTAGCGAGCAAGAATATTTTGATCACGGTGTTTTAATGGTTGCTTTTGTAAGAGCTGGTGTTGAATTAGCTTTTGATACCATGGTAGCGTCAGGAATTAAAGAAGAATCTGCATATTACGAATCGTTACACGAATTACCATTAATAGCAAATACAGTAGCTAGAAAGAAATTATATGAAATGAACCGTATTATTTCTGATACTGCAGAGTATGGATGTTATTTATTTGATCATGCAGCAAAGCCAATGTTAGTAGAATTTATGAAACAAGTAGATACTTCTGTAATTGGTACATCATTTGCAACATCTAACGAAGTTGATAACTTAGCATTAATTCAAGTAAATGAAGCGGTACAAAATCATCCTATCGAAAAAATAGGAAAAACATTAAGAGCTTCAATGACAGCGATGAAAACCATAAGTCAAGAAGAAGAAAAAGAAGTTGTTGTTTTTCATTAAAAATATGGAAGTACAAACAAAATACAGACCAACCTTAAAAGGAGTAGAAGAAGCTGTAGTTGCATTGAAAAATGTAGCTACAGAAACTCCTCTGTTAAAAAATTATATTTATTCAGAAAAATTTGAGGCGAATATATTTTTAAAAAGAGAAGATTTACAACAAGTTAGATCGTATAAAATTAGAGGAGCCTATAATAAAATAAGTTCAATTTCTCAGCAAGAAAGAGATAACGGAATTGTTTGTGCTAGTGCAGGAAACCATGCACAAGGAGTTGCGTTTGCATGTAAAAAACTTAAAATTCATGGTACTATTGTAATGCCTGCTCCAACGCCAAAACAAAAAGTAGCACAAGTTAAAATGTTTGGTGGCGATTATGTTGATATTAAATTAACTGGCGATACTTTTGATGACGCGTATAGGTTTGCAAAACATACGTGCGATACCTTAGGTAAAACATTTGTGCATCCGTTTGACGATCAAAAAATAATAGAAGGTCAGGCAACAGTTGGTTTAGAAATTATCAATCAATCTAAAGAAACAATAGATTATGTATTTGTTCCGGTAGGCGGTGGTGGATTAGCATCAGGGCTGTCGAGTGTATTTAAAATACTATCACCAAATACAAAAATAATAGGAGTAGAGCCGGCAGGAGCACCTTCTATGAAAACGGCTATTTCAGAAAATGAGAATATCAAATTAGAAAAAATTGATAAATTTATTGATGGAGCTGCGGTACAACAAGTTGGGAATTTAACGTTTGATATTTGTAAAGAAAATTTACATGATATGATAACGGTTCCTGAAGGAAAAGTATGTCAAACTATTTTAGATTTGTATAACAAAGAAGCCATCGTGGTAGAACCTGCGGGAGCTTTAACAACTGCGGCCTTAGATTTTTTTGCAGAAGAAATTAAAGGAAAAAATGTAGTTTGTGTTATTAGCGGTAGTAATAACGATATTACACGTACTGCTGAAATTAAAGAACGTGCTTTACTTTATAATCAATTAAAACATTATTTTATTATTCGATTTCCGCAACGAGCAGGAGCATTAAAAGAATTTGTAATTGATGTTTTAGGTGAAAATGATGACATTACTTATTTCGAGTATTCTAAAAAAACAAGTAGAGAAAACGGACCAGCCGTAGTTGGTATCGAATTACAAAAAAAAGCAGATTTAGCACCTTTAATTACAAGAATGAAAGAGCGTAATTTTTATGGTGAATATTTAAATGACAAACCTAATTTATTTGAATTTTTAGTTTAGAATTTATCTAATTCGGCTAAAATAAGATCACAACCTTCGTTAATTTCTTTATCAGAAATAGTTAATGGAGGTGTGATTCTAATAGCAGATCCTTCAAAAAGCAACCAAAACAAAATAACACCTTTGTCTAAACAATTTAAAATGATTTTTGAGGCAATTTCTGGAGATTCTACCAATAAAGCGAGCATTAATCCACGTCCTCTAATTTCTTTAATCGCAGGATGATTTTTAAATTTAGTTCTAATTAACTTCTCTTTTCTAAGTGTTTCTTTGATGAGGTTTGTTTCGGTAATTTCTGTTACGGTAGCCAATGCAGCACTAGCAATTACTGGATGCCCACCAAAAGTGGTAATATGTCCTAACTTCGGATTTTCTTTTAGGCAGTTCATAACTTCAAAAGAAGCAATAAAAGCACCAATTGGCATTCCGCCACCTAAACCTTTACCAGCAATGATAATATCAGGAATAACATTGTAATTTTCAAAACCCCAAAATTTACCGGTACGACCAACACCAGTTTGAATTTCATCTAAAATTAACAAAGCACCAACTTCTTTACAGCGTTGTTTTACTTTTGTTAAATAATCGTTTTTTGGTTCAATAAAACCAGCGCCACCTTGAATCGTTTCTAAAATAACCCCAGCAGTTTTTGTGGTTATTTTTGCTAAATCAATTTCATTATTAAATTCAATAAACTTAACACCAGGAATTAACGGACGAAAAGCACGGTTTTGTTGTTCTGCTCCGCAAACACTCATCGCGCCTTGCGTATTACCGTGGTAACTGTTTTTAGCGGCAATTATTTCACTTTTGCCTGTAAAACGTTTGGCTAATTTTAAAGCTCCTTCTGTAGCTTCGGTACCAGAATTTACTAAGTAAACAGACGATAATTTTTCTGGTAAAGTATTTGCTAATGCTTTACACAATTCTAGTTGAGGTTGTTGAATAAACTCACCATACACCATAACATGCGTGTAAGAATCTAGCTGCTTTTTTATAGCATCATTAACTTTAGGATGCTTATGACCTAGGCTATTGGCAGACACGCCAGCAACAAAATCTAGCATTTTTTTTCCGCTAGTATCGTATATATAACTACCCTCAGCATGCGAAATTTCAATAGCTAAAGGGTGTGGCGTAGTTTGTCCTTGGTGTTTAAAAAAATCCTCTTTCATTACTTTTTACTAGGATTAAAATCTTTTAATTTTAAACTAGGTTTAATTTGTTTCGTTTCCTTTAATCGTTTCTTTTTAACACTTTCTTTTAAAAATTGTTTTTTAGCTTTTTTAATGCCAATATCATTTTTTAACGTTTTTAAAGGGATATTTTTTGCATTTTTATCTTTAGTAAAAAGATCTTCAACAGTTTTAGGTTGTTCTTTTTCGCGCCAAATAAAACCTTTAAATTTTTTCTCTTCGGATGGAAATTCAGAAGGAGGAAATGTTTTACCTTCAGATTTTTTAAAATATTGAGTTTGAATGATTTCGTTTTTTTCTAAAAGAAATTCAATATCGCTTGCAATTTCTTTGGTTACCGTTTCTAGCTCATGAGTATCTTCGTTTCGATTATGATACAACGATTCGGCATTTCCTTTAACGAGCATGGTTTTTAAATCATTTTCTTTAAATTTACCATAAATATTTCGCCCTTTAATTTGATTAAAATCATCTTCTGATAAAGAGTCTTTTTGAATCATAAAGGCATTTTGTAACACTCTTAAAGAATCGAGATTGTTTGTTTTTTTATCAGTAACAAATTGAATACTATCACCTGTTATTTGACTTTTTCCAGACCATAAAACAGGATTGTTAAACATACGTGTAAATCCAGTACTTTGACTTGTATGAATAGAGTCGCATTTTCCTTGTAAATCAGATTTAAAAATTTTTACATTTTTAAAAATTCTAGCAATTCTCTTTTCGGGTTTACCAGTTAGTAAAATTTTATCGCCAGCAACATACATAGAATCTTTATCTAAAACGGTAATAGCAACAGCTCTATCAATAATAAAAAGGGAATCTTTTTTTTCGTATAATTCGGCATAATTACCTTTGGTAACCATGTTTTGAAGTGTGTCTATAACTTTTATTCTATTGGTTGCAGAAGCAAAACCTTTACGTTTATCGTAATATAAACTATCAGCAGTTATAGTTCGTTCTTTTAAAAAAAGTTTAGCGTTTTTTACAAAGTAAGAAATATCGGTATTGGTATCGTAAAAACCTCTTTCAGAATAAATTTTGGTGCTGTCTTTTAAGTTCGTAACTGTACTTGGTCCATATAAGTATGCTAAATTAGAGTTGGTGTAATAATCTAAATGATCAGATTCTAAATTATTATCAGGGTTTACAACAGTTACTTTAGATTTTGCAGTAAATTTTTTATCTCTTAAATAATAAGTTCCTTTAGTACTTTTTAACGTGTTTTTTTTATCGCGAATTGTTCCACCATTTGGGTAATATAAAAGTTGATTTTGCCTATCAAAATGAAGTGTGTCAGTACTAAGTTTCATTTCTTTATCGTTAATTTCAACATTTCCCCACGATTTTGCTTTTTTTGTATTTCCGTTATAAATAGCAAAATCACTGTATTGAATAATACTATCCCCTTGCTCTATTACAACTTCACCAATGGCTTTAAAAATATTATCTTTTTTATAAAGTAATGCCTTCTGACAATCTAAAGTAGCACCTTCGTGTGCCATTTTTACTTTACCGATAAGTAAAGTGGCGCCAGGGTATTTGTTCTCGTCAGTAAGTGCTTGTTGGGTAGAAAGTATTTTTATTTTTTTTGTTTGAGAAAAACTCCCCAATGAAAATAATAAAAAGGTTAAAAGAAATAAATTTTTCAAAATAACGATATTTTTAAGTAGCAAAAATAATGAAAAGAACGTGCCATATTTCTTAATAAATCAATAAAATTATAATGATAAAAGGAGAGTGTCATTTTTTTAATGATTATTTTTGTAAAAATATATAAAAAAGAATTTTTATGAGCGCTCATTTTGATTTATCGCTAGAAGAAATGAAGTCTTATGGCTATAAAATAGTTGACCTAATTGCAGAGCATTGGGACACTTTAAAAGATAAAAAACCAGTAACATCTGCAACAAGAAAAGAGATGGACAACTTGTTTTTGCAAGAAGCACCAAACATAGGTATGAATGCAAATGAAGTTTTAGATTTTGTGATGGATAATGTAATACCTAACAGTACCGTTATTTCGCATCCTAAATCGTATTCGTTTGTACCTGGGCCTAGTAATTTTATTAGCACTATGGCTGATAGTTTAGCAACAGGATTTAATGTTTTTTCTGGTGGATGGGTGGCTTCTCCTGCTGCGGCAGAGTTAGAAATAGTAACTATGAACTGGTTGTTAAAAATGTTTAATTTTCCTGTTGAAAAAGGAGGAGGTATTTTTACCAGTGGTGGTTCTATGGCTAATTTAACGGCTTTAGTAACTGCACGTCGTATTAAATGTGGAGATGATTTTTCGAAAGCTGTAATTTATTTATCAGATCAAGCACATTCATCAAACATTAAAGCTATTCGTGTTTTAGGGTTTAAAAAAGAACAAATAAGAATCTTGCCAACTGATATTGAGTTTAGAATAAGTATCAATAAATTGAAAAACGAAATAGCAAAAGATAGATTAGAAGGTTTACAGCCCTTTTGTTTTATTGCATCCGCAGGAACTACAAATACAGGTACTGTTGACCCGTTAGATGATATTGCAGACATTTGTGAAGCAGAAAACTTATGGTTTCATATTGATGGAGCTTATGGTGGAGCTGCAATTTTATCAAAAAAAGGAGCAAGAGCTTTACGTGGAATTGAAAGAGCAGATTCTTTAACTGTTGATCCACATAAATGGTTTTACCAGCCATACGAAATAGGATGTTTATTAGTTAAAGATTCTTCGTGGTTAAGTGGTACTTTTAGTGAAAAACCAGAATATTTACGTGATATTGAAGGAAATGAATCTGAAATTAATTTTTATGATTACGGAATTCAGTTAACTCGTAGGTTTAGAGCATTAAAGTTTTACATGTCTATAAAAACATATGGTTTAGATACTTTTAAAAAAGCGGTAAGTTATAATATTCAATTAGCTGATGATGTTGAGAATATTTTACGTAAAAGTAGAAGTTGGGAAATTATTTCGCCAGCTACTTTAGCAGTTATTAATTTTAGGTATAACCCTATTGGTTTAAATTTATCAGAAAAAGAAATTGATGTTTTAAATCAAAAAATATCAAAACGAGTAATGGAATCTAAAGAAGCATTATTAGTAACCACTATTTTAAATAAACAAGTAGTATTACGTATGTGCTTAATAAATCCGAAAACAACAATTGATGATGTAAAAGAAACATTACAATTATGTCATGAATTTGGACAAGATATTTTAAAAGATAAACAGCATGTTTTATAAATTATAAGTAAAGATAATAAACAAATATATAGATTTTTAAGTAAAATAATGATATAAAAAAGGCAACCAAATTTGGTTGCTTTTTTTTTGAAAAAATAAAATATTATTGAGCTCGTTCTATTGCTTGATTAATTTGTTCCATCATCCCATCCTGTAGCTAATCTATAAGCTGTAATTACTAAATATAAAGTATTTATAATTTAAGCAACCATAACAACAATTTTAACCGTTTTTATAGCTTTAACCATAGCAGGTTCGTATAGGTCAGGATTTGCTTCTGCTTCTTTTAATTTATTATTAACCATTATAAAAGCAGGTGCAGCTAGTAAAATTCATAAACCACCAAAACAACAGCATAAAAAACTGATAACAGATAGTACATAAATTGTTGTTGGTTTAAATTAATTGATTCATTTTTATAACATAACTTATCACAATAATAAATATGTTAATAATAGCTAAAATACTGATAATTTTTTGAGCATATTTAAGTTTATAAAATAAATTAATAATAATAATACCAACAAATATCAATAAAGTATATATAGCAGGATACATTTTAAAAGCAGCAATAAATTCACCATGAACTATTAAGTTTAAAGCACGTTGTATACCACAACCTAAACAATCAACTCCAAAAAGTTTTTTATTTAAACAAGGTAGCATATAATCCTCTATTTGTAAGTACATCGCAATTATTTAAACATATCCATTCCAGGAATATTTGGCATCCCATCTTTAGCAGCAATCGCTAATTCTTGCTCGTTAATTTCGCTAGCTCTTTTTAAAGCTTTGTTAATAGTTAAAATTAAATAATCTTCTAACTCTTCTTTATCTTGTAATAAACGTTCGTTAATGGTAATTGCTTTAATTTCTCTGTTTGCGGTAACAGTAATTTTTAAATCGCCATTAGCGGTGTTTTCATCAACTAAAACAGTGTTTAATCTTTTTTTAGTTGCTTCAACTTTTTGTTGGGCATCTTTTAATTTACCCATCATTCCTGAAATATCTCCAAACATGTATCGTTATATTTATAATTATTGATGCTCACAAAAATAGTATTTTCATAAAGAAATTAATCAAACTAAATAAAAATGAAAAAAATAATGTTAACTGCTATAGCTTTTAGTCTTATTTTTGCTTCCTGCAAAAAACAAGAAATGAAAAAAGATAGTATAGCTCCAATTGCTGAAAAGCAATCAACAATTTTAGAAAAACATGGAGACAAACGTACCGATGATTACTTTTGGATGCGTTTAACCGATGCTCAAAAAAATGCAGCGGTAAAAGACGAACAAACTCAAAAAGTATACGATTACTTAAATGCTGAAAATTCTTTTTACGAAGAAAAAACAAAAAGCACTAAAGAATTTCAAGAACAGTTGTTCGAAGAAATGAAAGGGCGTATTAAAGAAGATGACGAATCGGTGCCTTATAAAAGTAACGGTTATTTTTATATAACACGTTTTGAAAAAGGGCAACAGTATCCTATTTACAGTCGTAAAAAAGAAAGTTTAGCATCGGCAGAAGAAATTCTATTTAATGTAAATGATGAGGCAAAAGGGCATGATTATTTTCAATTAGGCGGTTTAAGTATATCACCAAATAATAAACTAACAACTTTTGCTGTAGATACGGTAAGTCGTCGTCAGTATATTATAAAAATAAAGAATTTAGAAACTGGTGAAATTTATCCTGATAAGATAGAAAATACAACAGGTGGAGCTGTTTGGGCAAACGATAATAAAACATTGTTTTACACAAAAAAAGATCCAAAAACGTTACGTAGTTCGCAAATTTACAAACATGTTTTAGGCACTGATGCTGCTGAAGATATATTAGTTTTTGAAGAAAAAGACGAAACTTTCGGAACATTTGTATCAAAAACAAAATCTAAAAAATATATAATAATTGGTTCGTATAATACTGTTTCTACTGAATATCAGGTATTAGAAGCCGATAATCCGACAGGAGCATTACGAATGATTCAAGCTCGTGAACGCGATTTAGAATATGAAGTTGCGCATTACGAAGATCATTTTTATATTAAAACGAATAAAGACGGAGCAAAGAATTTTAAGTTGATGAAAACTCCTGAAAATAAAACTGAAAAAGAAAACTGGGTAGATGTAATTCCGCATAGAGAAGATACATTATTCGAAGATTTTTCAATTTTTAAAGACTATTTAGTTTTAGAAGAAAGAAATAATGGATTAAATAAAATCCGCATTAAACGTTGGGATAATTCAGAAGATTATTATTTACCTTTTGAAGAAGAAACGTATTCGGCGGGTGTGCATGGAAATCCAGAGTTTGATACCGAAATTATTCGTTATTCATACAATTCAATGACAACCCCAAGCTCTGTAATTGATTTTAATATGAAAGATCAATCAAAAGAAATTAAGAAAGAGCAAGAAGTTTTAGGTGGTAAATTTGATAAGAATAATTACACAAGCAAACGTATTTGGGTTACCGCACGCGATGGTAAAAAAGTAGCTTTATCAATTGTACATCATAAAAATACGAAACTAACAAAAGAAACTCCGATTTTACAATATGCTTACGGATCTTATGGTCACACAATTTCTGACGGATTTTCAACCACGCGTTTAAGTTTGTTAGATAGAGGTTTTGTGTATGCCTTGGCACACATTCGCGGAAGCGAGTATTTAGGACGTGATTGGTATGAGGATGGAAAAATGTTGAATAAAAAAAATACGTTCAATGATTTTATTGATTGTTCTAAATATTTAATCGACAACGGTTATACATCACCAAAACATTTATACGCCATGGGCGGATCTGCAGGAGGATTGTTAATGGGAGCGATTGTGAATATGAATCCTGAATTATATAACGGAATTATTGCAGCGGTACCTTTTGTTGATGTAATTTCTACAATGTTAGATGATACTATTCCGTTAACAACTGGTGAGTATGACGAATGGGGAAATCCGAATGATAAAGAATATTACGATTATATAAAATCATATTCTCCTTACGATCAGGTAACCGCAAAAGCATATCCAAATATGTTAATCACCACAGGTTTACATGATAGTCAGGTACAATATTGGGAACCAGCAAAATGGATTGCAAAATTAAGAGATGTAAAAACGGATGATAATCTATTATTTTTACATACAAATATGGAAGCTGGCCATGGTGGAGCATCAGGAAGGTTTAATGCGCTAAAAGAAACTGCCGAAGAATACAGCTTCTTTTTAATGTTAGCGGGTAAGTTAGAAAAATAATTATATTTTTGCACTCGATTTGAGTGTAAGCGTCATTGTAAAAAATCAACGAAGCAATCTCAATAAGATAATTCGTGCTCATTTTACAATGACGCTTTCTTAGTTTTATAATAATGGACAGACATAAAGGTATTACCAATTCAATTTTAGATTTAGTAGGGCAAACCCCAATGATAAAACTAGATAGAATAACAAAAGATTTTTTAGGTACTTACTATGCAAAAATAGAAGCTTTTAATCCAGGGCATTCAGCAAAAGACAGAATTGCTTTGCATATTATTGAAAGTGCAGAGAAAAAAGGAATTTTAAAGCCAGGAGATACTATTGTTGAAACAACTTCGGGAAATACTGGTTTTTCGCTAGCAATGATAAGTGTAATTAAAGGTTACAAGTGTATTTTGGCAGTGAGTGATAAATCATCGCAAGATAAGATTGATATGCTAAAATCAATGGGAGCAGAGGTACATGTTTGTCCTGCTAACGTAGCTGCAGATGATGCTCGCTCTTATTACGAAGTAGCAAAAAGATTACACAAAGAAAATCCAGGATCAATTTATATCAACCAATATTTTAATGAACTAAATATAGAAGCTCATTATAAAACTACTGGACCTGAAATTTGGGAACAAACAAATGGTAAAGTAACGCACGTTGTTATTGCTAGTGGAACAGGAGGTACTATATCTGGAACAGGGAAGTATTTAAAAGAACAAAATCCGAATGTAAAAGTATTGGGTGTAGATGCAATTGGTTCGGTATTAAAAAAATATCATGAAACGGGTACGTTTGATGAAAAAGAAATTGCTGCTTATAAAATTGAAGGTTTGGGTAAAAATTTGATTCCTACTGCAACCGATTTTGATGTAATTGATATTTATGAAAAAGTATCAGATAAAGCAGCTGCTTTTAAATCAAGAGAACTAGTTAAAACTGAAGGATTATTTTGTGGCTATACTTCTGGAGCTGTTTTACAAGCTACGCAACAATATGCCGAAAAAGGATATTTTGATAAAGATAGTGTAGTGGTGGTTATTTTACCAGATCATGGTTCGCGTTATATGAATAAAATTTATTCAGATACTTGGATGAAAGCACAAGGGTTTTTATAGTAACGTATAATTGAAATTACAATCCATAAAAAAAACTCATTTTACGAATAGTAAAATGAGTTTTTTTATGGATTGTGTTTATATAATATACTTAATTTGTTTCTTCAGTAATATTAAAGTCAACTCTATAAGTGGTTCCATTATCAGTAATATGAACATATCCTTTTTTACTATCTAAAATTTTCTGATAATTTTCAGAAGATAAAGAGCTACTTATTATAGATGAATTATAAGTAGTAAAATTACCAATAGTAATTCCACCTGCATTAAATTTTTCAATATCTACATTCGTAATTTCATTAGAAAATTTAACACTTAGCTGGTTGCTAAAATATGTGCTATTAGAAGTGTATAATGTGGCTTCAGTAACGCTTAAAGAAGGATGGTTTTCGTAATCAGTAGTAAAATTAATTTCTTTACTTAAATGTTTAACAGGGTGTCCTATAGTTTTATTTGCTGTTATTTTCACTTGATAAGAAGTGTTAGGAGAAAGGTTTGTAAATCTGTAACCTAAGCCATATGTAGGAGTAAGGGCTGGGGTTTGTTGCTCTCCATTTAAAAAAACATGATAATTTATATCATCATTGTCAGGGTAAGTAGATTCTGTCCAAGAAATTAAAGCGGAAGTACTAGTAAAAGAATCTACTGTAATTTCAAAGTCAGATAACTCAGGATGTATTATTGTTGTAAAGTTTATCGTTTCTTCAGTTTGAGTTTCATTATACGCATCAGCAACTATTTTAACAGTATAGTTTTTCCCTTCTTCTAAATTTGTAAAAGTCCAACTATCTGTAGTGTTATCAATATAAATACCTGCTATTTCATCATTTAAATAAATGATATAACTATAGCTAGAGCCATCTTCTACGGTAGGTGGTGTCCAATTTATTTGAAGCCAATGTGGATCTAGGTCGTCCCAGTCATCAGCGTTTTTTATGGTTAAAGGGAAGCTTGTTGGGGCAGTTCCTAAAGTTGTAAATTCTTCAGTAGCATTAGAAATTTTTCCTTCGCTACTTTTAGCTATAACTTTTATGGTATAGTCTTTATATGGATTTAATTGATTTAGTTCAATTAAATGTTCTGTGAAGTCTTCTTTTAAAAGTTCATCGTTTAAATATACATCATATAGAACAGTAGAATTATCGTCAATACTAGCTTCAGACCATGATACAGTAGCGCTTGAAGTGGTAATGTTAGCAATTTCAATTGTTACATTTGTTGGTGTAGGATGGCTATTTGTTGTAAAATTAAAAAAATCTTCACTTGTTACGCCATCTTTACTAATAGCTATTAATTTTCCCGCATAACTAGTTTGTTCATTAAGGTTTTTAAATTCCCAAGATTTAGTAGTGATATCTTTAGCGATTTGATCGTTGTCTAAAATAATATCAAAACTTAAATTAGAACCATCGTTTATTGATGCATCCCATGATAATAAAGCAGATGACCCTGTAATTTCTGTAATTGTTGTTTCTGAAATAATAGGTTCAAATATTTCTTTTTCTTCAGAAGAACAAGATGTAATTAGTAATGCAGTAAATGCTAAGAAGTAGAATAGTTTTTTCATTTTTGTTTTTTGATTATAAAAACAAAAGTAAAATTATATAAGGAAAGAATACCTTTAAAGGATTTTTTTATTTAACATTATTTATACATCAAATATTTTTCTCTAACTTTTTTAAATTCTTCTAAATCTTTACTCCAAGTAGCTTTAATTTCAGATTCTGATAAACCTTTTTCAATTTGTTGTTGTAGCTTTTGTGTTCCAGCTAATTTTGAGAAAAATGTATTAAAAAAATCTTTTTTATCAGATTGTTTATAGGCTTTTGTAAGCCAAGATAAATTTAAGTTATTAAGAGTTTTATTTTGCTGTAAATTTTCGCCAAAACACTGTTTTCCTTTATGTTTTGGATGTTTAGCTCCGTTATTAGGTTGAGGAATAAAACTAAAACCAGTATCCGTTAAAAATGGAGCGCCATAAATTTGAAACTGTTTGTTAGTTCCTCTACCAGCAGAAACAGTTGTACCTTCAAAAAAACATAAACTAGGGTATAGGTTTATAGCTATATCGTTTGGTAAATTTGGCGATGGTTTTATTGGTAAACTATATGAAGATTTATGAGTGTAATTATTTAAAGAAATTACAGTTAAATCACATTTAATTCCGTCTTTTAACCATTTTTCACCATTAATCATTTGTCCGTATTCACCAATAGTCATTCCGTAAACTACAGGTATAGGGTGCATACCAACAAAACTTTTATGTTCAATTTCTAGTACTGGTCCATCAATATAATGTCCGTTGGGGTTTGGTCTATCTAAAACAATTACAGGAATATTAGCTTCCGCACAAGCCTCCATAACATAGTGTAATGAAGAAATATAAGTGTAAAAACGAGCGCCAACATCTTGAATATCAAAAATAACCACATCAATACCCTTTAATTGTTTTTTTGATGGTTTTTTGTTTTTTCCGTAAAGAGAAACAATCGGTAAGTTTGTTTTTTTATCAATACCATCAATTATGGTTTCACCAGCATCAGCTTTTCCTCTAAAACCATGTTCGGGAGCAAAAACTTTTTTAACTGTAATGCTGCCGTAATTATGCAAATAATCAACCAAATGGTGTTGCACTAATTTAGAACCCATAATATTTGGCGCTACTTCAGCTCTTTGTAAAACATTTAAAACAGAAGTTTGATTGGCAACAATAGCTACATTTTTTCCTCTTAATTTAGATAAATATAAATTAGTTCTATCAGCTCCTACAGTAATATCAGCAGTTACTTCTGCAACTTTTTTTATTGTTGATTTTTGCTGTTGTGCACATGAAGTAAACTGAAAGTTAATAAAAACTAAAAATAAAATAAGGTAACCAAACTTGTTTTTCATCTAGAGGTATAATTTAATTTTTAAAAATACTATTTAATATTTGTTTATAAAAAATAAGAAGTGATAATTTAAAACAGCAGTTCTTCATATTTGTTAAGTTATAATTAATTACTTTTGAAATTGTTAAAAACAATTACTTTTGAATTTCGAATTATTTATAGCAAAACGAATTATTGCAGGGAAAGAATATAAAAGCAGTATTTCGTCGCCAATTATTAAAATAGCCACCATAGCTATAACTTTAGGTATTGCTATTATGCTAATTGCAGTATCAATAGCGGCGGGTTTTCAAAAAAAAATTAGCGATAAAATGACCGGATTTAAAGGTCATATTCAAATTGTAAATTACGATACCAATAATTCAGATATTTCAACAGTTCCTATTAGTAAAAATCAAGAGTTTTATCCTGAGTTTAAAAATATTGATGGCATTAAAAACGTACAAGTTTTTGGTAACGTAGCCGGAATTATAAGAACTCCAACCGATTTTGAAGCTATTGTTTTTAAAGGAGTTTCTACCGATTACGATTTTACTTTTTTTAAAGAATATTTAACTCAAGGAAGATTGCCAAACTTTAAGCAACCAAGAAATAAAGAAATATTAGTGTCAGAATTAATCGCAAACCGTTTAGGTTTTAAATTAAATGATACAATTCAAACTTTATTTAGTGCCGAAAAAAGCAGGTTAAAATACAAAATGCGGAAACCAATTATTGTAGGAATTTACAATACCGGATTTACCGAGTTTGATAAAACCATGCTAATTGGTGATATAAGAGAAGTACGTCAAATTAATAGATGGAGCGACGATCAAATTGGCGGATTTGAAGTTTTAATTGATAATTTTGATGATTTAACTACAAAAGGAAACGAAATTTACAGCAACATAGGTTCAACTTTAAATAGCAATACAATTGTAGAAAATTATCCATTAATTTTTGAATGGATTAAACTTTTTGATAATAATGTGTGGTTTATTATCGGTATTATGATTTTAATTGCCGGTATTAATATGATAACCGCTTTACTAGTGTTAATACTAGAAAGAGTACAAATGGTTGGTATTTTAAAAGCCTTAGGAAGTGTAAATTTTAGTATTCAAAAAATATTTTTATACAACGCCAGTTACTTAATTATAAAAGGTTTGTTTTGGGGTAATTTAATCGGAATTACGCTATTGTTAGCTCAAAAATATTTTAAAATTATTAGCTTAAATCCCGAAACTTACGCAATTGCAACAGTACCCGTAAACATTAATATTTTAGCTGTACTTGCACTAAATTTAGGTACGCTTTTGCTGTGTTTTTTAATGTTGATTATTCCGTCTTACATCATTACTAAAATCCAGCCATCAAAGTCAATTAAATTTGCTTAAAATTGTTTTTTTAGAAGCTATTTCCCGCTTTTCGCACTCGCTCTTTTTTTTTGAAAAAAATAAAAAAGGAGCTCAAACAAATGCTACAATCGGGGCTAACCAATTTATTAAGTTTTAGTAAAAAAGGATTGGTTTTAGTTTTTTATATAGCGTATTGGGTTCAAAAAAAATCAAAAACTTTTTAATATAATTATTCTTAGGTTTAAAAACTGAAAAACAACAAGATTGCTGCGTTAGCGATTGAATGGCATGTTTAAGCTCTTTTTTTGTTTTAGTTAGAGTTAATTTGTGAAGTATGAACAAATTTGTACCGAAAACAAAACCAAAAAAAGCGAGTAATGAAAGCGCGACACTTGTGGAACGCCCAAAAAGAAATTACCTTTGCAGCTGTAAAATTAAGAAATGAAATACGCAAAAAATATATTAGAAACTATTGGTAACACACCATTAGTTCAGTTAAACTCAGTAACTAAAGAGATTGACGCTTTGGTTTTGGCAAAGGTTGAAACCTTTAATCCAGGAAATTCTATTAAAGATAGGATGGCGTTAAAAATGATTGAAGATGCAGAAGCTGATGGTCGTTTACAACCTGGCGGAACTATTATTGAAGGAACTTCGGGTAATACTGGTATGGGATTGGCTTGGCTGCGATTATAAAAGGGTATAAATGTATTTTTGTGATTTCAGACAAACAGTCGAAAGAAAAGATGGATATTTTGCGTGCCGTAGGAGCAGAGGTTATCGTTTGTCCAACAAATGTTGAGCCAGAAGATCCTCGATCGTATTATTCGGTTTCAAAAAGGTTAGGAAAAGAAACTCCGAATTCTTGGTATGTAAATCAGTACGACAATCCAAGTAACGCATTGGCGCATTACGAGCAAACAGGGCCAGAAATTTGGGAACAAACCGAAGGTAAAATCACCCATTTTGTAGTTGGTGTAGGAACTGGAGGAACGGTTTCTGGGACGGCAAAATATTTAAAAGAGCAAAATCCGAATATAAAAGTTTGGGGAATTGATACGTACGGATCAGTATTTAAAAAATATCATGAAACGGGTATTTTTGATGAAAATGAAATTTATCCATACATCACCGAAGGAATTGGGGAAGATATTTTACCTAAAAACGTAGATTTTTCTTTAATTGATGGATTTACGAAAGTAACCGATAAAGATGCCGCTGTTTACACACGAAAAATAGCTAAAGAAGAAGGGATTTTTGTGGGGAACTCAGCCGGATCTGCCATAAAAGGAATGTTGCAATTAAAAGAGCATTTTACAAAAGATGATGTAGTGGTGGTTTTATTTCACGATCATGGAAGTAGGTATGTTGGTAAAATGTTTAATGATGATTGGATGCGTGAACGTGGTTTTTTAGACGAAGAAGTTACCACTGCAGAAGATTTAATAAAATCGCATATTGATAAACCATTAATAACTGTGCAAACGGAAGAGTTGGTTTCGCATGCAATTGAAAGAATGCGCGATTTTAAAATTTCACAAATTCCGGTAAAAGATGCTAATGGATTTGTAGGTTCGGTAAATGAATCGGATTTATTGCGTAGTTATATTGAAGATAAAAATATTGCAGATAAACCAATTAAAGAGGTTATGGGAGCTATGTATCCTGTAGTAAAATTAGCTGCTTCAATTGATACGGTATCTAAATTAATAACAAAAGACAATCAAGCTGTTTTAGTTGATTTAGGAAACGAAAAGCAACATATTATTACAAAGTACGATATTATAAGTGCTATTTAAGAAACAAAAAGTGTATAAAATTCAAAATCCCACTCATAAGAGTGGGATTTTGTTTATCAAATAATTCAAATAATTTACACAATGAAAACAGTTTACAAAGTTGTTTTCATCATTCTCATTTGCAAGTACCATGCCAAAAAGTGTTTTTCGCAATTTTTATGAATTAAAACAATGTTTTTTATTATTTGTTAACAGTATTGTGTGTTTTGTTTGTGAAATATGTAATAAATAGCGGTTTTGTTGTTTAGGTGTTAATAAAATAAAACAGTCATTATGTATTTAATAAATGGTGTTAAAGATGTGAGAGTAAATAGTTGTAAAAAACAGTCAATTTTACTGAAAAGTAATGTGAAATCGATGTTTTAAAAATTACGGATCATTTATAAAATTCAAAATCCCACTCATAAGAGCGGGATTTTGTTTATCAACTAATTCAAATAATTTACACAATGAAAACAGTTTACAAGGCTCTTTTCATTATACTTCTCTAACAAAGTACTCTGCAAAAGTAAAAAGAAAAACTTGTAAATTAATAGAATTTTAAATATTTGACATTTTTTTAACGTTAAAAAGTTAAAATGTTAAGGAATCATTAACGCGCGTGTTTATGAGCCTTATAAGATGAACGAACTAGCGCACCACTTTCTACATACATAAAGCCCATTTCTAAGCCTAATGTTTCGTATTTTTTAAACTGATCTGGTGTAATAAATTCTTTTACAGGCAAGTGTTTTTTACTTGGTTGTAAATATTGTCCAATAGTAATAACATCTAAGCCAACACTGCGTAAATCTTTCATGGTTTGAATTACTTCTTCTTCTTTTTCACCTAAACCTAGCATAATCCCAGATTTAGTACGCATACCATTGTCTTTTAAATATTTTAAAACGCCTAAACTTCTGTCGTATTTAGCTTGTATACGAACTTCACGAGTTAAGCGACGTACGGTTTCCATATTATGAGAAACTACTTCAGGAGCAACTTCAATAATACGATCTATTAGCTTTTCGTTTCCTTGAAAATCAGGAATTAATGTTTCTAAAGTAGTTCCAGGATTAGCTCTACGAACAGCATTTACAGTTTCTGCCCAAATAATAGAACCGCCATCTTTTAAATCGTCTCTATCTACCGAAGTTAAAACGGCGTGTTTAATGCTCATTAATTTTATAGAACGAGCTACTTTTTCAGGCTCATCCCATTCTACAGTTTCAGGCCTACCAGTTTTTACACCGCAAAAACCACAAGAACGAGTACAAATATTACCTAAAATCATAAAAGTAGCAGTTCCTTCTCCCCAACATTCACCCATGTTAGGACAGCTACCACTTGTACAAATTGTATTTAATTTGTATTTATCTACTAAACCTCTTAGTTCGGTATATTTTTTACCTACAGGTAATTTTACACGTAACCATTTTGGTTTTTTTGTTCTTTCGGGTAATACTACAGATTCGTTTGCCATTTTAATAAAAAATTGAATAGCAAATTTACGAAGAAAACTATTATAAATTGATTAAAAACCAAAGACTAAATCCGATTAAAAAAACAATACCTGTAATACTTAAAATACGCAAAGGTAGTTTTGGTTGATTTTTTTTAGGTGTATGTTTTCCTGTTATCAGAAGATAATTTAAAATCGCATAAAATGGTGCTGTTAAAAAAGACAATACAGTGGCTATTTTAACTAAAAAGCCCATATCAGCTAAAAAGTATTTTAAAATAATAAAAGTACCAGCTGCTAAAAGAAGTATCCAAAACCAATAGTTTAATTTAATTTTTTTATTAAACAGTAAATTAGATGTTTTTTCCATGGCTCTTGGTGATGCATCTAATGTTGTAAGGGTAGTGCTAAACATGGTTGTAAATGCAGCAATACCAATAAACATAAAAGAAAATTCGCCTAAATTTTTAGTGTATAAATGAATTAACTGTGAAGCAAAAATATTTCCTTTATTAGAAAAAGATTCTCCTGATTGATACATTACCAATGCACCTAGCATTACAAAGCAAACGCCTAAAAACAGCGTAGCTACATAGCCTACATTAAAATCGAAAATAGCATGTTTAGGTTTAATTTGTTTAAAAGTTGTTTTGCTTTTTTCAACAGACCAAAGAGAATGCCAAATAGAAATATCTAAAGGCGCAGGCATCCATCCTAAAAAAGCAATTAAAAAAGTAATTTGTGCTGTTCCGCTAGGTAATATTTGCTGAAAATTAAACCCTTTTTCGGTATTAAATAAAGCAACATTTACAGCTAAAAGTGTACTTACTGTTAAAATAACAATAATGTATTTCATTAAATTATCTAACAATTTATATTTTCCTATTACTAAAATAATAATGCTTATTACTAAAATAATTAATGACCAAGTAACTAAATTATGAGTAAATCCAAATATAGTAGCAGCTAAACTAGCCGTTACAATGGTTAAAGTAGCCTGAAAAGTAAACATTGTAACAAAGTTTAATATATAGTAGCTAATTAAAACACCTTTACCTAGTTTTTTATAGCCATCTAATAAAGTTTCGCCAGTGGCTGCGGCATAACGTGGACCGTATTGAAAAAAAGGATATTTAAAAAGGTTAACAAGTAATAATGCCCATATTAAACCAAAGCCAAAATCGGCACCAGCTCTTGTAGATTGCACTAAATGCGATACTCCTATAGCGGCACCAGCAAATAACAATCCAGGACCAAGGATGTTTGAAAAAGTTTTTCTCATAAAGGGATGAAAAAAGAGGGTTAAAAAACAATATAAATATTTCAGAAATAATTAAAATTTTTAAAAATCTGAAAATAAAAATCAGGGTAAGTTAAGATTTCTTTATTATTTCAGCTAATAATTTTTTAGCTCTCAGTAATTTAACTTTTACATTGTTGATTGGTTCGTTGGTTTTTTCTGAAATTTCTTTATAACTTAATTCTTGAAAAAAACGTAAATTAATTACTTCCTGATATTTTGGTTTTAGCTTTTTAATGTCTTTTAAAAGTTTTGCTAAATTTTGCTCAGTAATAATTTTATCTTCGGGAGATGGTGAGCTGTCTATAATTTTAGAAGCAGCTTCTTCTTGTTCTTTCGTGGTTTCTATTAAAATAGATGATTTTTTCTTTCTTAAAAAATCAATATATACATTTTTAGAAATGGTGATTAACCATGTTTTAAATTGATATTCTTCGTTAAAGGTATCAATTTTATCAAAAGCTTTAGAAAAAGTTCTAATGGTGATATCTTCAGCTTCATTATCATTTTTTATTTTAGATAATTGATAACGATAAACACTAGTCCAAAAAGTATCTAACAAGAAATTAAAAGAAATTTGATTTCCTTTTTTAGCTTGTTGAATATGAATGTGTACTTTTTCGTTATTTATTTCCAATGTATATAGAAATTGTATTTATTAAATATAATAAATCAATACAAAACAATTGTGCGTATTGGTAAGAGAAGGGGTATTATAGTTAAAAATATTATTGTAATTAAAATTTTATAATATAATTTTAATTACAATAATATATGTAAAGGTTATTAATCGTGCTGTGGTTCGCTACAAGTATCAAACTGATCTGGTGTTTTACCACAAAAACCACACGATTCACCGCTTTCATTTAAAACAGGATTTTGACTTGCACATGTACCAGCAAACTCTCCATCTTTTTTTGCCCAAATTTTTATAGCAATTCCAGCAAAAGCTAAAGCTAATAATCCGATTGTAAGAAAAACTAATTTCATCTTGTAAAATTTTGTATTGCAAAGATACGAACTTCCTTTTTTAGAAAAATATATTTAAAATAAATTTAAGAACGTGACTATTATTTTTTTTTGGGTCATAAATAATAATCAATTAATTTAAATTTATAATATGAAAAAATATTTAGCAGAATTATTCGGAACCTTTTGGTTAGTTTTTGGAGGTTGTGGTAGCGCAATTTTTGCAGCAGGTTTTCCTGATTTAGGAATAGGTTTTGTAGGGGTAGCATTAGCCTTTGGTTTAACAGTTTTAACAATGGCGTATGCTGTTGGGCATATTTCTGGTGGGCATTTTAATCCTGCGGTTTCGTTAGGTTTGTGGGCAGGAGGAAAGTTTTCTGTTAAAGAATTAATACCATATATTATTTCTCAATTAGTAGGAGCATTTTTAGCTGCCGCTGCTTTGTTTTTAATTGTTTCTGGAAAATCAGATTTTGAAACTATTGGTGGTTTTGCTGCAAACGGTTATGGCGAATTATCGCCAGGAGGTTATAATATGACATCTGCTTTTGTTACTGAATTTTTATTAACCATGTTTTTCTTGTTAATTATTTTGGGAAGTACCAATGAAAGAGCACCAAAAGGTTTTGCACCAATAGCGATTGGTTTAGGATTAACTTTAATACATTTAATTAGTATTCCTGTAACAAATACTTCTGTAAATCCAGCTCGTTCAATGAGTCAAGCATTGTTTGCAGGAGGTGATTATTTAACACAGTCTTGGTTATTTTGGGTTGCACCAATAGCAGGAGCAATGGTTGCTGGTTTTATTCACAAAGCATTGTTTGATAAGGAGTAATATTATTTAAAACAAAAGCACCATTTTTAAATGGTGCTTTTGTTTTAAATAATATTTACTTCAATCTCTAAAGGAATTTTAAATTTAGCTAAAATTGTTTTTTTAATTTCTTTAGCCAATTCGTAAATTTCTTTACCGGTTGCATTTCCGTAGTTTACCAAAACTAAAGCTTGTTTTTCATGTACACCATAATTACCATAATTTTTACCTTTAAAACCACATTGTTCAATTAACCAACCTGCAGGAATTTTAACTTCTGTAGTAGAAATAGGATAGTTAGGAATGTTAGGAAACTCAATTTTAAGATCTTTAAAAAGTTCTGTTGAAATAACTGGGTTTTTAAAAAAACTTCCTGAATTTCCAATTTTTTTAGGATCTGGTAATTTACTTTTACGAATAGCAATTACTGCATCCGAAATATTTTTAATCGTTGGATTTTTTATTCCTATTGATGTTAGTTCGTTTTCAATTGCTCCGTATGAAATAGCAAGATTATGCTTGTTTTTTGTAAGTTTAAAACTAACTGAAGTAATTACATATTTACCTTTAGCTTTGTTTTTAAAAATAGAATTTCTATACCCAAATTGGCATTCATCAGCAGCAAAAGAAACTAATTTTTGAGTTTCAATTTCAATAGCTTCTACTTTGGTAATTGTATCTTTAACTTCAACTCCATAAGCACCGATATTTTGAATAGGGCAAGTACCTACATTTCCAGGTATTAATGATAAATTTTCTATACCTCCATAATTTTGAGAAACTGCCCAGAGTACAAAGTTGTGCCAGTTTTCGCCAGCATTTACTGTTAAATAAACATTGTTTTCGGTTTCTTTATCAATAGAGATTCCTTTAATATCTATATGTAAAACAAGTTTATTTATGTTTTGGGTAAGCAACATATTACTTCCTCCAGAAATTAAAAAAACATCTTTTTCTGTTTTTAAAAGTTGCTGTAGTTGATAAACTGAAGTTATAGAAACAAAACGTTTGGCATTAACATTGATGCCAAACGTATTGTAATTTTTTAATGATATGTTTTCTTGAATACTCAATTAACTATTGTATTGTTGTAAAGCTATTTTTAAAATTTCTACAGAGCGAATTAAATCAGTTTTGTTTAGTACATAAGCAATACGAACTTGGTTTTTTCCTTCTCCCTTTGTTGAGTAAAATCCGCTTGCAGGTGCAACCATAATTGTTTCGTTATTATGATTAAATTTTTCTAAAATCCATTGTGCAAAATCATCAGCATCGGCAACAGGTAGTTCGGCTACACAATAAAAAGCACCTTTAGGGTTGGCTACTTTTACACCATCTATTTTTTGTAATTCAGATATTAACGTGTTTCTACGTTCTTCATATTCTTCAATAACTTCATCAAAATAACTTTGTGGTGTATCTAAGGCAGCTTCACTAGCTAATAAAGCATAGGTTGGCGGGCTTAGACGTGCTTGTGCAAATTTAATAGCTGTGTTAACGAATTCTTCGTTTTTAGAAACGATACAACCAATTCTTGCGCCACACATACTGTAACGTTTAGAAACAGAATCGATCATAATGGCATTTTGTTCTAAACCTTTTAATGTCATTACCGAATTGTGTTTTTCACCATCGTACGTAAATTCGCGGTACACTTCATCAGCAATTAAAAATAAATCGTGTTTTAAAACAATTTGTTTTAATTTTTCAATTTCTTCTGCACTATATAAATAACCTGTCGGATTTCCTGGATTACAAATTAAAATAGCTTTGGTTTTTGCTGTAATTAATTTCTCAAAATCATCAATAGCAGGTAAAGCAAAGTTATCTTCTATTTTAGAAATAACCGGAACTACATTTACACCAGAAGCTGTTGAAAAGCCGTTGTAATTTGCATAAAAAGGTTCAGGAATAATAATTTCGTCTCCTGGATCTGTAATACTACCAATGGTAAATAATAACGCTTCAGAGCCACCGGTAGTTGCTATAATGTTATTTGCATTAACATGAATGTTGTTTTTAGCATAATAATTAGCAAGTTTAGTTCTATACTCTTCAGAACCTTCAGAACGTGCATACGATAATACTTCAATTGTATTATTTTTAACCGCATCTAAAGCTACTTGTGGTGTTTTTATATCTGGTTGACCAATGTTTAAATGAAAAACTTTAGTCCCATTTTTTTTCGCAGCCTCAGCAAAAGGTACCAATTTACGTATTGGTGATTGAGGCATAGAATTTCCTTTTTTAGAAATTAATGGCATTGTAAATTATATTAGTTGTTTAAGAAGCAAATTTGCAACTTTTTTTTGATAAAATAAACTTGTTAATCGTGAAAATAGAGGTTAAAGAAATCATAAAAAAATGAAAATGTAAAAAGAAGATTGTATATTTAAAATCAACCATTAATCCTTCTTTCCTTGAAAAAACAAATACTCTATATTTTTGCTTTCATTTTTTGTCTTTCAGCTTATTCTCAAAAAGAGTTTAAGTTTTTTGGTAAAAACAAAGAAAAACAAGAATTGTATTTTAAATTGATAAATAATTTAATCGTCATTCCCTTAAAAGTAAATGGATACGAATTATCATTTATTTTAGATACCGGAGTAAATAAAACTATTTTATTTAACTTAACTGAAAATGATAGTATTGGCTTAAATAATGTAAAAAAAGTTTTTATAAGGGGTTTAGGAGATGGAGAACCTCTTGAGGCGTTGTTATCTAAAGGAAATAATTTTAAGGTTAAAAATATTTTTAGCTCAAACCAAGATTTGTATGTTATTTTAAAAGATGCTTTTAATTTATCAGCAAAAATGGGTACTACAATTCATGGTATTATAGGGTATAATTTATTAAAAGATGTTGTGATAAAAATAAATTACAACACAAAAAAAATTATTTTTTACAACCCCAAAACGTATGTGCCATCAAAATGTAAAAAATGTGAGACTTTACCTTTGCAATTTTATAGGAATAAACCTTATGTAAATGTTAAAGCAAGAATTGATAGTGTAAACAATGTAGCTACTCCTTTAAAATTATTGATTGATATTGGTGGAAGTGACGCAATGTGGTTGTTTGAAGATACTAAAGAAATTATAAAAACGCCTAAAAAACATTTTAAAGATATTTTAGGTGAAGGTATTAGCGGAATAATTTATGGTAATAGAAGTAGAATACCGAATGTTTCTTTAGGTAAATTTTTAATAAAAGAACCTACCGTTTCTTTTTTAGATTCTACATCAACATTTAATGCTCGTAAGTTTAAAGAGCGGAATGGTAGTATTGGAGGTAATATATTAAAGCGTTTTAAAGTTTGGATTGATTATCAAAATAAAACAATAACTTTAAAAAAGAACGCTTCTTTAAAAGAAGGGTTTTATTATAATATGAGTGGTTTGCATATTATTTATGATGGACAAGAGTTAGTTAAAGAAAAAGCGGTGCATTCTTATTACGGCAGTAAACGAAATAATAAAGATTTAATATCATTTGTAAACACTTATCATTATAAATTTAAACCAAAATATAAAATAGATAATGTAGTTAAAAACTCTCCTGCAGGTAGAGCTGGTTTTTTAAAAGGTGATATTATAAAATCAATAAATAATAAATTAGCACATGAATATGAATTAGGAGAAATTATGAATTTGTTTCAGACAAAACCTAATAAAAAAATAAAAATGAAGGTGAAAAGAGGTGTTACAGATTTAAAATTTGAATTTAGATTAGAAAAAAGAATATAAAAAGAATATTTAATCTAAAATTTTTAAAAATAATATGATTTGTTAAAAGCGATCTACAAATTTTGTTGAGATGTATTTTTTTCAAACTCTTGTTTCATAAATTCTTTTGATTTTCCTTTAGCAATTGATGCAGTTTGCCATTTATCATTTAAAACCATTTTACCAATATATGTAATTTGACCAATATGATACGGATAATGTGCTATTTGTCGCGTAATACTTTCTATCAGCTTGTGTTTTTTATTTCTGATATATATTGGTTGTTTAAAATTAGATTGATTAATAGTACTTAATGCTTCAAAAAGGCAATCCCACCCTTTTTCCCATCGATTGAGTAATTGTTGTTTAGATAAATTGTTGGGTTCAAATTCTTGATCTCTATTTCTTGTGTTTTTCTCTCCATCAGAAGTAAAAAAATCGGTCCAACGAGATAACATGTTTTCAGAAACGTGTATTATAATTGAGGCAATACTATTACTTTCTTCATTGTATTTAAAATGTAATTCACTTTCTTGTAATTGCGTTATTGTTTTATCAGCAACTTCTTTATACGATTTAAATTGTTTTACAATGTTTTGTAAGTATTCTGATTCTGTTATCATAATATAATAAAAAAGGAGCTCTAATAGAGCTCCTTTAAATTTATCTGTTTATAGTTTGTTTTCTGTCAGGTCCAACCGATACAATTTTTACAGGAACTCCCGTTTCTTTTTCAATAAAAGCAACGTAGTCTAATAAATTTTGAGGTAGCTGATCTGCAGCTGTCATTTTAGTTAAATCATCTTCCCATCCTTTAAATTCAGAATAATTTACTGAAACATTTTCAGGTTCAATGTTATAAGGTAAATGTGTAATGTTTTCGCCTTTATATGTGTAAGAAGTACATACTTTTAAAGTATCAAAACCAGAAAGTACATCTCCTTTCATCATCATTAATTGTGTAACCCCGTTTACATCAACAGCATATTTTAAGGCAACTAAATCTAACCAACCACATCTTCTTGGGCGACCAGTAGTTGCTCCGAATTCATGACCAACGGTAGCCATTCTTTCTCCATCTGCATCAAATAATTCAGTCGGAAAAGGACCAGAACCAACACGAGTAGTGTAAGCTTTAAAAATACCAAAAACATCTCCAATTCTGTTAGGTGCAATACCTAAACCAGTACAAGCACCAGCAGCTGTAGTGTTTGAAGAAGTTACAAACGGATACGTTCCAAAATCAATATCTAATAAAGATCCTTGTGCACCTTCTGCTAAAATTGTTTTACCTTCTTTTATTGCTGAATTTAAAAACTCTTCAGAATCTATAAATTGTAAGGTTCTTAACTTTTCAATCCCTAAATCAAATTCAGCTTCTAATTCATCTAAATCATATTCTACTTGAACATCAAAATAAGCAAGCATGCTTAAATGTTTTTCTGTTAAAGCTCTGTATTTATCTTTCCAGTTATCTAACTCTAAATCACCAACACGCATTCCGTTTCTACCGGTTTTGTCCATATAAGTAGGGCCAATTCCTTTTAAAGTAGATCCAATTTTAGCTTTTCCTTTAGATGTTTCAGAAGCAGCATCTAATAAGCGGTGTGTAGGTAAAATTAGGTGTGCTTTTCTTGAAATTAATAATTTAGACGTATAATCAATATTATGTGTATCTAAATTTTCTAATTCTTTTTTAAAGATAACAGGGTCAATTACTACACCATTACCTACTACATTTAAAGCAGTTTTATGAAAAATTCCAGAAGGAATTGTGTGTAAAACATGTTTGTTGCCATCAAAAATTAAAGTGTGACCTGCATTTGGACCTCCTTGAAATCGTGCAATAATATCGTAATTAGCTGTTAAAACATCTACGATTTTACCTTTTCCCTCGTCTCCCCATTGTAATCCGAGTAATAAATCTACTGCCATTTAGTGTGTTATTAAGTGTTGTGTTTGTTGTTATTTTGTGTTTCGTTTTGTTCCGTAAAAATAAAGTGAATGGTTATGAATATCAATATCAAAAACGTCTTCAATTGTTTTTTTGATGATTTGAATTCTTGGGTCACAAAATTCTTTAACCTCTCCAGAATCTGTCATTATTAAATGATCGTGATTTTTGTCGAAATAACTTTTTTCGTAACGCGCCATTGATTGTCCGTCAAATTGATGTTTTCTTACCAATCCGCAATCTAAAAGTAAATCCATCGTGTTATAAAGCGTTGCTCTACTAACACGGTAGTTTTTATTTTTCATTTTAATATATAGCGATTCAATATCAAAATGCTCATCAGCACTATATATTTCTTGTAAAATAGCGTAACGCTCTGGCGTTTTTCGGTGCTTGTTTTCTTCTAAAAAAGTAGTGAAAACTTTTTTTACAATTTCTTGATTTTCGGCTGAATTACTCATTGTGGTTTTAAAATTTACAGACGGACAAATTTACAGTTATTTATTGATAAAAAAACAAGGATATTAAAATGATATTTACAATGTATTAACACGCTCTACTTTTTGTACTCCATCTAGTTTTTTCATGTTACTAATTAACTTGCTTAATTGGGCTTTGTTTTTAACGCTTAACGAAAGTTTTCCTTCAAAAACACCGTTGTCTCCAGAAATATTTATACTGTTTATAAAAACATCCATACTGTTTGATATTATACGGGTAATATTATTTACAATTCCTTTATTATCAAACCCAGATATGTGTAAAATAGCAGTAAATTCTTGTTTTGTAGAGTCTATCCATTTTGCAAGCATTATTCTATAAGCGTAATTTGATTGTAAAGAAATCGCATTCGGACAACTTTTTTTATGCACTTTTATACCTTCGTTAATCGTTACAAAACCAAATACTTTATCACCCGGAATAGGAGAGCAGCATTTTGCTAATGTATAATCTAAGGTTTGTTCGTCTTTACCAAAAACTAAGGCGTCGTATTTATAGGTAACTTCTTCTTTATCAGAAAATCCTTTTGATGGCGGGCGACGGAATGTGTTTTTAATAAAGCCCATAATAACTCCGCTTCTTTGGGCTACAAATTCTTTTAGTTGCGTGTTATCAATTGCTCCGTTACCAATTCTAAAATATAAATCGAAACTAGTTTTTAAACCAAAATAATGTGCCAGTTCATGTATGGTTTTTTCACCCGAACTAATTTTTAAGTGACGCAATTTTCTTAATAAAACGGCTTTACCTTCTTGGGCAATTAATTTTTCTTCAGCTTTTAATGCTGATTTAATTTTGGTTCGTGCTCTGGCTGTTAACACAAAATCTAACCAGCGTACATTTGGTTTGTTATTGGTAGCGGTAAGTACTTCAACCTGATCGCCACTTTTAAGGGTATGACTTAAAGGAACTAATTTACCATTTACTTTTGCACCTCGGCATTTTAAACCTACATCTGTATGAACAGAAAAAGCAAAATCTAATGCAGAAGCACCTTTTGGTAATGACTTTAAATCGCCATTAGGTGTAAAAACATATATTTCTTTAGCGTATAAATTAAGTTTAAAATCTTCTACAAAATCTATTGCATCTGTGTTTTGATTTTCTAAAGTTTCTTTTAAACGGTTTAACCAACCTTCTAGTCCGTTTTCTTGTACTTCACCTTGTTTGTATTTAAAATGCGCAGCATATCCTTTTTCGGCTATTTCATCCATTCTTTCAGAACGAACTTGTACTTCTACCCATTTTGCTTGCGGGCCTATTACGGTAATATGCAAGGCTTCATATCCTGTTGATTTTGGTTGAGAAATCCAATCGCGCAAACGTGCCGGATTTGGTTTAAAAAAATCGGTAACGATAGAATATATTTTCCAAGCATCAAACTTTTCATCATCAGAGGTTGGTTCGTAAATAATTCGGATAGCAAATTTATCATACACTTCATCAAAAGTTACATTTTGTTTTCGCATTTTTCTTCTGATAGAAAAAATGGATTTAAAACGACCTTTAATATCATATTTAAAACCTTCCTTGTCTAAAGCTTCTTTTAAAATACTTGTAAAGGTGTCAATATACTTTTGTTGATCTTCTTTGTTTTCTTTTATTTTAGCTCTAATGCCTTTGTAAACTTCGGGTTCAGTGTATTTTAAACCTAAATCTTCTAACTCAGTTTTAATGTTGTATAAACCTAAACGATGTGCTAAAGGAGCATAAATATATAAGGTTTCTGAAGCTATTTTTACCTGTTTATGAGGCGGCATTGCATCCATCGTTTGCATATTATGTAAACGATCGGCAATTTTTATTAAAATTACTCTTACATCATCGTGTAATGTAAGGAGCATTTTTCTGAAATTTTCAGCTTGTATAGAATAATCTTTTTCTTGTTTTAGGTTTGATATTTTAGTAAGTCCGCTAACAATACGAGCTATATTTTCACCAAAAAGATGCTCCATATCATCTATGGTATAATCAGTATCTTCAACAACATCGTGTAGTAGGGCAGCGGCTATTGATGTAGCGCCTAAACCTATTTCGTATGCAACAATTTTTGCTACTGCAATTGGATGATATATATAAGGTTCGCCAGTTTTTCTTCGCTGTTCAGAATGTGCTTCAACAGCAATATCAAAAGCTTTACGTATTAGTTTTTTATCTTCGTCAGATAAGGTTTGGTAAGTTCCTTTTAATAAGTCTTTATATCTGTTGGCTATTTCTTTATTTTCTTCTTCTATCGTTGCATTATAACTCATACGTGTAAAACTCTTTTATGGTTAACTGTGTTTCAAAATAAAAATAGTGTAAAGAATTTTATTGAGCAAGTTTTACCTATAAATGTTTAAAATGATTTTAAAACAAATTATTAATTAACTAATAAATGTTACTTATTTCTTTTTAATATTAAATATCAAGTGTTTTTCCTTTGTTTTTTATTGATGTAAACAGGTATATTTGTAGTATAATTCAGAGGAAAAAAGACTTTTAAAAGTTTATAAGTCCCCCTGAAATATCATTTAAGATGATATTTGAATCTCCGACTTTTATAAAAGTCGGAGATTCTTTTTTACTTCCAGGCAACCATTTTTTAAAATTGCTAGTCTTTATATTTGTAAGCAAGTAAATTAAATATTTGAGTTGAAAATTATTCAGTTACATAAAAAACAATCTGTATTAATAAAAAAGGCAGTTGCACAAAATAGAGAAGCGCAACAGTTAATATTTGAGCAGTATTCACCAAAAATGTTAGGTGTTTGTAGGCAATATGTAAAAGACATACACCATGCTGAAGATTTAATGCTTTCGGGTTTTTTAAAAGTATTTACCAAATTACACACATTTAAAAAAGAAGGAAGTTTTGAAGGTTGGATTCGTAAAATAATTGTAAACACTTGCCTTACGTATTTAAATAAAAAAAATCCGATTCAATTAACAGATGAAGATTTTGTTTTTGATGATGCGGCTACCGAAAGTTTAGAAAACACATCTGTAGAAGAAATTCAAAAATTAATAGATCAATTACCAGAAGGGTATAAGTTAGTTTTTAATTTATATGCCATTGAAGGATACAAACACTCTGAAATTGCTAAAAAATTAAACATTTCAGCTGGTACCTCTAAGTCGCAATTATTTAAAGCAAGAAAATGGTTGCAAGAAAGTTATATAAAAATGAACGAAATTAAAGATGCAAACAAATAAAATAGATAAACATATTGCTGATAAATTTAAAGACAGAGAATTAAAACCATCTGCATCAGCTTGGGAGCGTTTACATGTTCAGTTAGACAAAGAACAGCGAACTAAAAAGAAAAAAAACGTAATATATTTAAGTTATGTAGCTAGTATTGCGATGTTGGTTAGTTTGTTTTTTATCTATCAAAAAAATAATAATAACGACGATTTTATTAAAAACACAATTGTTAATACTTCTTTTGATTCTTTAAAAATGAAAGAAGTAAATTTAAAAGAAATAAGTACTGTTAAAGAAGCTATTGTAAGCTTAGAAACACCGAAAAAAGAAAATAAAAAGGTTGCTACATTAATTAAAAAGCCTGTTTTAAAAGAAGAAAGTAAAAACTTAAAAGCAAATACTTTAAAGCAAAAAGAAGCTACAAATGTAGTTTTAACAAATCAAATTAAAAGAAAGGAAAGTGTTAATGCGATATATGCAGCCGCAGATATAGATGCTTCTAATAATAAAAAAAACACGACAAGAGTAACTGTTAATAGTGATGATTTATTATTTGCAGTAACTCACTCATCAATAGAAATAAAGGAATATTACGCAAAATATAAAATAAAAAGAGCCGCAGTTTTAGATACGATTCAAAAAGAATTAATCAAATCTAATTTAAAGATAAATCCAGCAATTATTTTGGCAGAAGTAGAGTATGATATTGAAGAAGCTGATTTTCAGGAAAACTTTATGAAAAAATTCAAATCAAAAGTATCAAATGTAATTGTTGCAATTGCAGATAGAAATAAATAAGCGCTTACCAATTATCGATAATTAAACACACTTAAATTACCCGTTTAACTTAAAATTTAAAAGATGAAAAGAATACTATTATTAGTGTTGTTTGTAACAACTATTGCCCAATCTCAAGAAAAAACTTTCGAGAAAGAAGTGCAAAAAATATCAAAAAGAATTGATCAAATAACGAGTCAGCAAAAAGATTCGTTAAAATCAAAAGTAAAAATTATTAATGCTAGGGTTGCTAAAAACGAGTTAACAGATGCAGGCGCGATTCCGTTAAAAAAAATAGCGGCAGAATACCATGCAATGCAAATTGAAAAATTGGTAAGTATTGAAGAACAAAAATTGCAAAAATTAGTACAGGATAAAACAAACGGAAAAATAGCAAGTACTGAAGAAACAGACTTAAATAATACCTTTAAAATAGGAGGAACAACTTTTAAGTTAAGTTTATCTGAAGACAAGGAAGTAAAAAAGAAAAAAAGAAGACGAAATAGTAAAAGAACAACAACGCAGTTTGTTTTTGCTTTAGGAGCAAATAATGTTTTGGTTAATCATAAATTAAGTTCGTTAAACGATTCTGAATATCAGTTTTGGGAATCACATTTTTACGAATTAGGTTTTACTTGGAAAACACGTTTATCTAAACAACCGTCAAAAACCTATTTTAAATACGGAATTTCTTTTTTATGGAACAATTTAAGAGCTGGTAACAATGAATATCATACAAAAACAGGAAAAAGCACAATTTTAAAAGTGCATCCATTTAACCTTAAAGAAAGTAGATTACGTCATGTACAAATGAATTTTCCGATGCATTTAGAATTTGATTTATCAAAAAACAAAAAATATTCTGATGGTTTTGTTGCTGATAGAACTCATAAATCTGTTCGTTTTGGAGTGGGAGGTTTTTTCGGATTTAAATTAGGAACGCGTCAGTATTTAGAATATAAAAATGCAGAAGGTATAAATGTAGAAGAGGTGCAAAAATCAGGATTTAATACCAATATTTTTAACTACGGATTAAGTGCTTATTTTGCTTATAGAGGTTACGGATTGTATGCTAAATACGATTTAAATCCACTATTTAAAGATACTGAAATAAGAAATATTTCATTAGGATTTCGATTTGATATTAATTAACAAAAAAAGGAGAAGTTTTAAACTTCTCCTTTTTTATTCTTTTCCCATTCTTGGCGTAAATCGCCCGAAAGTTTTCCCGTTCCATCATGCCTCCACCCAGGAGGTTTTAAAAAGTATAACATTCGTTTATTTAAAGAAGTTTTACTTGTAAAAACATCTTTTAACATATTATACCACTCAATAAATGCTATTTTAATGGGGTTGTAAGTGTTAATATTAGTCACTAAACCATAAATAGGTTTTTCAACTTCAGGCTCAAAAGTACCAAATAGTTTATCCCAAATAATTAAAGTACCAGCATGATTTCTATCTAAATACTGCGGATTTGTAGCATGATGAACTCTGTGATGACTTGGTGTGTTAAAAATAGCCTCAAACCATTTAGGTAGTTTGGTAATTAATTCGGTATGAATCCAATATTGATAAATTAAACTGATAGCTCCCATGGTAAATTGCATTACAGGATGAAAACCTAATATTGGTAACCATAAATAAAAAACAAACGAAGTAAAACCGCCAGTCCAAGTTTGTCGTAAAGCCGTCGCTAAATTATATTTTTTAGAAGAATGATGTACCACATGACTTGCCCAAAAAAAACGACTAGTATGCCCAATTCGGTGACTCCAATAATACCCAAAGTCATATAAAAAAAACATTAAAACCCAAGCCCACCATTCAAAAGGAATGGTAAATAATTTTACATTATTGTAAATAATCATAAACAGTGTAAATACAAAAGTTTTGGTTAGTAAACCTATAAAAACATTTCCTAACCCCATAGTTATAGAGGTAGCTGCATCTTTAAATTCGTAATTTTCTAATCTGATTTTTACGGTGAGTATAACCTCAATAATAACAGTTAAAACAAAGAAAGGAATGGCGTAATGTATTAGGTTTGGTATTTCAGGGATTTGCATAAAAAAGGGTTTGTTTACAAACTTACATAAAAAAACATATATTATTTTAAAGAGAAGAGTTTGTTTAGGCAGTAAAAAACAGTATATTTGCAGGCTTAAAATAAATTTTAAACAATTTAATTATGAATCATTACGAAACTGTTTTCATTTTGAATCCCGTTTTATCTGAAACTCAGATAAAGGAGACAGTAAAGAAGTTTGAGGACTACTTACTATCTAAAGGTGCTGAAATGATTTCTAAAGAAGATTGGGGCTTAAAAAAATTAGCTTACCCAATTGAAAAGAAAAAAAGTGGATTTTACCACTTATTAGACTACAAGGTAGCAGGAGATGCGATTGCTCCTTTTGAATTAGAGTTCAGAAGAGACGATAGTGTTATGCGTTATTTAACTGTAAAGTTAGACAAACATGCTGCAGCTTGGGCTGAAAAGAGAAGAAATCGTGTTAAATCTGCAAAAAAGTAAGAAATGGCATCAATAGATCAACAAGCAAAAGGAAACAAGCAAGGAGAAGTACGTTACTTAACTCCGCTTGATATCGAAACTAAAAAAGAAGCTAAATACTGTCGTTTTAAAAAGAATGGTATTAAATACATCGATTATAAAGATGCAGACTTCTTAATGTATTTAGTAAACGAACAAGGTAAAATTTTACCAAGACGTTTAACAGGAACATCATTAAAATATCAACGTAAAGTGGCACAAGCTATTAAAAGAGCGCGTCACTTAGCATTAATGCCATACGTTGGTGATTTGTTAAAATAATAAAGAAGTAGAAACATGGAATTGATATTAAAACAAGACGTAGAAAATTTAGGTTTTAAAGACGATGTTGTAACTGTTAAGAATGGTTATGGTCGTAACTGCCTAATTCCTCAAGGATATGCAATTTTAGCTACTTCTTCAGCTAAAAAAGTGTTAGCTGAAAATTTAAAGCAACGTGCTTTTAAAGAAGCTAAATTAGTAGAAGACGCTAATAAAGTAGCCGAAACTGTTAAAGGATATGAAATCAAGATTGCTTCTAAAGTAGGTTCTGGTGATAAATTATTTGGTTCAGTAAATAACATTAATGTTGCTGAAGCTATAGCTAAAGCTGGTACTGAAATTGATAAGAAATTTATCAAAGTAACTGGAGGTAGTGTAAAAAGATTAGGTAAATACAACGCTGCTGTACGTTTACACAGAGCTGTTATTGCTGATATCGTATTTGAAGTTGTTGCTGAAAAGTAAGAGTTTTAAAAATATAATAAGAAGCCTATTCATTTTTGAATGGGCTTTTTTTTGCTTAAAATTTAAGTGAAAAGTGTTTTTTGGAGTAAAAAGGGGGATTTGCCTTGTAGTTTTACTAAAGATAATATTGATCTTTGTAGTGTAAATAAAGATAGGGGACTTTATTACAAAATTAAAATATAATCTTTTGAGGGGTTGATTGTATTTTAGAAAAACTCTGATCCACTTAAGGTAGATCAGAGTTTTTGTTTGTTATAATTTTATTTCTTCTTGATTTCTAAGAATGTCATCAATAGTTTCTCTTTTTCTAATTAAATAATCCTTTCCTTTATGTATCATAACCTCTGCAGGTTTAAATCTTGAATTATAATTAGAAGCCATTGAAAAACAATAAGCACCAGCATTGTGAAAACATAAAATATCTTCTTCTGATATTTCATTAATTCGCCTATTAGAACCAAAAGTATCTGTTTCGCAAATATAACCTACCACACTATAAAAACGCTCTCTTCCTTTAGGGTTTGATAAATTTTCGATATAATGATAAGAATTATAAAGCATCGGTCGTAATAAATGATTCATTCCACTATCAATCCCTGCAAATACAGTAGAGGTAGTTTGTTTAATAACATTTACTTTTGTTAAAAAATAACCAGATTCACTCACTAAAAACTTTCCAGGTTCAAACATTAAAGTAATGTTTTTTCCGTATTCTTTACAAAATTGATTAAATCTTGCGGATAATTTTTCACCTAATTCAACAATATCTGTAGAAATATCATCCTTTTTATAAGGTACTTTAAATCCGCTTCCAAAATCAATAAAATCAATATTTTTAAATTGCTTTGCTACATCAAACAAAATTTCGGTAGCTCTTAAAAAAGTATCGATATCTAAAATATCAGAACCAGTATGCATGTGAATTCCGTTAATTCGCATACCCGTATTTTCTACAACTCTTTTTATATGCGGAACTTGGTGAATTGAAATACCAAATTTCGAATCGATATGTCCAACAGAAATATTACTATTACCACCAGCCATAATATGCGGATTTATACGAATACAAACAGGTACTTTAGGATGTTTTTGTCCGAATAATTCTAATATTGATAAATTATCTATATTAATTTGCACGCCTAATTTAGCTACTTCTTCAATTTCTTGTAAAGAAACTCCGTTAGGTGTATAAATAATTTCCTTAGGTTTAAAACCTGCATGCAATCCTAATTTTACTTCTTGAATAGAAACAGTATCTAGTCCACTTTTTAGGGTGTTAAAAACTTTTAAAATATTAATATTTGATAAGGCTTTAACCGCGTAGTTTAATTTTAAGCTTTTAACTGACGAAAAAGCAGTTGTAATTTTATTGTACTGCTGTATTATTTTTTCAGTATCGTATACATAAAGTGGAGAACCATACTTGTTGGCTAGATTTAATAATTCTTCTCTATTCATTTTTATCTATTATTTGATCATGTCAAAAGTAGATAAGCTGTTTTTTTTGACAAATTATTTATTAAAAATATACAAATCTATTTTTTTTGTACAAAAAAGGTTGTTTTCAGTGCTTAAAAAGGGGATTTGCCTAAATAATGTTTTGAAAATAATGACATATTTGTAATGAAATAAAAATAAGGGGATTTATTTCAACATTACTAATGATATTTTCTTTAAGGGGTGAAAATATCGTTACAAGTAAAGCTCTAACGTTATGCGTTAGAGCTTTCGTATTTTTATATTAAGGGTATTATATATGGTAATAAGGTGTTTTACCTTTTAAAAATAGTATTAAATGTGTGAAATTTGTAATGAAATAAAAATAAGGGGATTTATTTCAATCTTTGTGATATTTTCTGAGAGGGGTAGATAATATCATAAAAAAAACTCTAGCAATTAACAATTGCTAGAGTTTTTTGTTTTGTAACTAGTTAAGTTTATTTAAATTTTACAGCTACTTTATTAGCAATACCCACAATTACTTCAGTGGCTTTTAATATACTTTCTACAGGTACATATTCGTAACGTCCATGAAAATTATGTCCTCCAGCAAAAATATTCGGGCAAGGTAATCCTTTGTACGATAGTTGCGAGCCATCAGTACCTCCACGAATAGGCTTAATTAAAGGTGTAATATTCATATCCTTCATTACTTCTTCGGCAATATCAACAATATGCATTACAGGAGTTACTTTTTCCTTCATATTATAATATTGATCTTTGATTTCAATTTCAATTAAATCTTTCCCTAATTTGGTGTTTATTACCGAAACTAAATCTAACATGGCTTGTTTACGATTTTTAAACAATTCCATATCATGATCTCTAATTATATAATGTAAGGTTGTTTGCTCTACTTTTCCTTCCATGTGGTGTAAGTGAAAAAAACCTTCGTAACCAGTAGTTTTTTCTGGAACTTCATTTTCTGGTAAAGCATTAATTAATTCACTAGCAATTGTCATTGAATTAATCATTTTTCCTTTTGCGTACCCAGGATGTACAATTTTACCATTTATGGTAATTTTTGCTCCGGCAGCGTTAAAGTTTTCGTATTCTAGTTCTCCAATTTGACTTCCATCCATAGTGTAAGCCCATTGTGCACCAAACTTTTCAACATCAAACATGTGAGCGCCTTTACCAACTTCTTCATCAGGAGGAAAGCATACTCTAATTTTACCATGTTTAATTTCTGGATGCTGAATTAGATATTCCATAGCAGAAACGATTTCGGTAACACCAGCTTTATCATCGGCACCTAACAAAGTTGTTCCGTCTGTAGTAATAATGGTTTGCCCTTTATACTGTAATAAATCATCAAAATAATCAGGAGATAAAACAATATTTTCTTCTTTATTTAAAAGAATGTCTTTTCCGTCGTAATTTTCATGGATTTGAGGTTTTACGTTCGCTCCAGTAAAATCAGGACTTGTATCAATATGGGCAACAAAGCCAATGGTTGGCACTTCGTAATCTAAATTACTAGGCAAAGTAGCCATCAGGTAACAATTTTCATCTAAATCAACCTCTTCCATTCCTATTTCTTTCAATTCTTTTTCAAGAACTCTAGCTAAATCCCATTGTTTTTCGGTACTAGGAAAAGCAGGATTTTTAGGATCACTTTCAGTATCAATAGTTACATATTTTATAAATCTATTAATGATATGTTGTTTATTCATTGTGGTAATTTTAGTGTTTCAAAAATAACTATTTCAATTGTATTTTATCAATTAAATTTATGGCATTACAAATTCTTTCCGCTATTAAAGAATCTCCATAAATTTCTGTCTTTACGTGTAAAAAATTGTCAGAATTAACTTTGGTAAAAGTGTTTAAAATATGATAATTAAATTTTCCTTTTTTACCCTTTGCAAAACTAAAATAAGAAGGTTTGTTAAATAAGTTAATGTGTTTTGTTTTGGTTTCAACCAACTTCATATTAGTATTGTCAGTCGTAATTTTTTTAGTAAAATTTGTGTCTAAAAATACAGGAGAATGAATTAAAGTAGCATCAAAAAGTATTGTTTTTGTTAAGCTTACTGTTGTGTCTGCAGCGTAAATAGAAGTTTTTCCGTTATCGTAATACAAATTTACTTTCCAGTTTTTTGGTAATGAAACAGCAAATAAATTTCTAACATCACTCGTTTTTTTTAAGTTTAAAAAAGTGGTTGAATCTTTACAAGGAAATTCATTTTTTAATTCGGAAGAAGAGCTGCACGAAAACATTAAAAACAAAGTTAAAACAGCAAAAATATTTTTCATAAATTCAATTTTAATTTTACGAATTGTGTTTAAAATAAGCAATTAACAAATCTACTACATAACTGTAAGATTTTATTCCTTTTGATTGATTGTTTGCTTTTAAATACGAATTATATCCTTTTTTAAAATAAGGTTCAATCGGATTTTCAAATTGTTTCCAATGTAAATAACTATCGTTATAATCTTTGTAAATTCCTTTATTTACTGAATTTTTAATTGCTAAGGCAGCTTTTTTATCACGTTTGTATACTTGACGGATACAATAGTTATAAGCCATTCTATAACCTGAATATTTAAAATATAAGTCGTCGTTTGCAATGGAGGCTAAAAAGCCAACAAAATTAGCGTCATTCTCTGCCGCCCAACCAATTTGATGTGCCATTTCGTGACAAGTAGTTGCGGGATAACCAGTTTTAGGTATCATATCGTTTACTTGCGCTTCTCCAGTAATTGGATTTATATAACCTGAAGTACCATTATAAGATTGAAATAAACTGACTAAAGAGTTTTTTATGGATGAATTTGTATAGGCTAACTGCGGATATTTTTCTGCTAAATTTTTATAACCATTAGTGGCTAAACTGTAAATTTCTTTTTGTGAATAAGGAACTGTAATTTTAATAGAATCGTTATTTGTAATTTGAAAATGGATTTTATTTAATTCTGAAACTATTTTATGAGTCGTTTCAACCAATTGCTCTGTTGTATAGAAAGCTTGTTGTAAATCTAAATTTTTAGCCAATGGTTCACGAAAATAATTGAATCCCCAAAAAGTGTAAAAGCAAAAATAAATTATCGCTAAAGCGGAGGTGAATTTTAAAAGCTGCGTACCAAGGTTTTTAAATCGATTTTTAATCAACTTATAAATGCTTTGTATAAATAAAATAATTAAAAATAGTCCTAAAACATCTCCGAAAGAAAAGGGAATCCATCCTAAAATGAAACGGAAAAATTTAGAAATAAACGGATATATACCGTTACTATAATATTGCGCTATCCATTGTGGTTTTTGGCTTAAAAATTGCACAAAAACAACCTGAATAGGTAAGGTTAAACTTATAATTAAATATTTTTTACGGTATTGCATAGCATCAAAAATAAGAAAGTTAGAAGGTTATCAACAGGTTAATAACAATTTTGTTTGCAAATTTGTGTAAAAAGAAAGTTTAGTCGAACTCCTACAAATATCATCTTAAAAATTTACATTTGTGGCTATGGAGAAAACGCATTCTGTTAGGGGAACTAAAATTGATAAGGCAAGAATTGTAAGCCTTGAAAAAGGTAAAATACCACCACAAGCTTTAGAGCTAGAGGAGGCTGTTTTAGGGGCGATGATGATTGATAAAAAAGGGATAGATGAAATTATAGATATTCTTAGTCCGGAAGCTTTTTACGACAAAAGACATCAAGAAATATATGCGGCAATTTATACGCTTTTTCAAAATTCTGAACCGATTGATTTACTTTCAGTATCAAATCAGTTAAAGAAAAATGGAAAATTAGATGTTGCAGGTGGTGATTTTTTCTTAATAGGATTAACTCAAAAAGTAGCTTCATCAGCACATATTGAGTTTCACTCCCGTATTATTTTAGAAAAATATATTCAGCGTAAATTAATTACTATTTCTTCTGAAATTATAGAGAATGCTTACAACGAAACTGTTGATGTTTTTGATTTATTAGATGATGCCGAAGGAAAATTATTTGAGGTAACACAAGGTAATCTTAAAAAAGGAGCAGAGCGTGCCGATTCATTAGTACAGCAATCTATTACCAAAATACAAGAAATATCGGGTAAAGAAGGGATGAGTGGTTTGGCTACCGGATTTACAAAATTAGATGCTTTAACATCAGGTTGGCAACCATCTGATTTAATTATTATTGCAGCGCGTCCTGGTATGGGTAAAACAGCCTTTGTAATTTCAATGGCTAAAAACATGGCAATTGATTTTAACCATGCAGTTGCAGTATTCTCGTTAGAGATGTCGTCAGTACAGTTAATTACGCGTATGATTTCATCAGAAACAGGATTAACATCAGAAAAACTACGTAAAGGAAATTTAGAACCACATGAATGGGAACAACTAAATGTAAAAGTTAAAAAACTTTCGGATGCTCCTATTTTTATTGATGACACACCAGCACTTTCAATTTTTGATTTACGTGCAAAGGCGCGTCGTTTAGTATCGCAACACAATGTTCGTATTTTAATTATTGATTATTTACAATTAATGACCGCAGGAGGATCTGGAGGAAATCGTGAACAAGAAATATCTACCATTTCACGTAACTTAAAAGCTTTAGCAAAAGAACTAAGCGTACCAGTAATTGCGTTATCACAATTATCGCGTGCGGTAGAAACTCGTGGAGGATCTAAAAGACCATTATTATCAGATTTACGTGAATCTGGAGCTATTGAGCAAGATGCTGATATTGTATCGTTTATTTTTAGACCAGAATACTACGGAATGACAGAGTGGGATGATGATGATCACTCGCCATGTGAAGGTCAGGGGGAGTTTATTGTAGCAAAACATCGTAATGGTGGGTTGGATAATATTCGTTTAAAATTTACGGGACATTTAGCAAAATTTTCAGATTTAGAAGAAGGATTTAGTAGTGAATTTCAATCAAGTATGAATACAGGTATCGAATCTGGTTTTAACAACGAAGTTGCTTCTAGTAATTTTGTATCGCCAGAAGATGCATTCGGACCAAGTGATGATGATGTTCCTTTTTAAAATATAAATAAAACATAAAATATATAAAATACACAATTGCTACTTTGTAATTGTGTATTTTAGTTTTTAGTATGAAAAAACACCTATATATATTAGTCTTTTTATTAGTATCAAACTCACTTTGGGCATCATTTGTTTATGTTCCGATGAGTCATGAAAATCAAAAAAATCATTTAAAAGCATACGGAATTGTGTATTACGCCTTGCAAAATGGTTTAAAAGCAAAATGGCTGTTAAATTATGACGGAGGCGCATTTTTGATAGAAAATAATGAATCGATAGAAAAAGAATGTAAAATTCGTGGTGTTTCATATCAAATAATTTCTGATGCAAAATCAAAATTAATATTAGAAGAAATTTCGTCACCATCTAAAAATCAAGAAGCAGTAACTTTAGAAAAAGCTCCAAAAATAGCAGTGTATTCACCAAAAAGTAAAATGCCTTGGGACGATGCTGTAACCATGGTGTTAACTTATGCTGAAATTCCGTTTGATGTAATTTATGATGAAGAAGTTTTAAATGATAAGTTATTATTATATGAATGGTTACACTTGCATCACGAAGATTTTACCGGACAATATGGTCGTTTTTATGGAAGTTTTAGAACAGCACCTTGGTATATTCAACAAAAAAAAGATGCTGAAGCTTTGGCAACAAAATTAGGTTACGCTAAAGTATCTGAAGAAAAAAGAGATGTTGCTAAAAAAATTAGAGATTATGTAATTGGTGGCGGATTTATGTTTGCAATGTGTTCTGCAACCGATAGTTTTGATATTGCTTTGGCAGCAGATGGAGTTGATATTGCCGAAGGAATGTTTGACGGCGATGCATCCGAACCTAATTATCAATCGAAAATAGATTTTAATAAAACATTTGCATTTAAAAATTTCGAATTAGTTCGTAATCCAACAACTTACGAGTTTTCTTCTATTGATATGACCCGTAAAAGAAAAATTAAAAAGGAAGTTGATTATTTTACTTTAGGAGAATATTCAGCAAAATGGGATCAGGTACCAACCATGTTAACGCAAAATCACACACAATTAGTAAAAGCTTTTATGGGGCAAACGACTTCTTTTGATCGATCAACAATAAAATCAACTGTAATGATTTTAGGAGAAAATAAAACCAACGGAGAAGGACGTTATATTCACGGAACAAAAGGAAAAGGTATGTTTACCTTTTACGGAGGTCATGACCCTGAAGATTATCAACATAGAGTAGGAGACCCGAAAACAGAATTAGATTTGCACCCAACATCACCAGGGTATCGCTTAATTTTAAATAATGTGCTTTTTCCGGCAGCAAAAAAGAAAAAGCAAAAAACTTAAAAAAAGTAATTGGCAATTGTTTTATAAACAGTTACTTTTGCTCAGAACAAAACACAACAATAATGCCAACAACACAACAACTTCAAGAGTTTACACAACAGGTTCGTAGAGACATCGTTCGAATGGTTCATGCTGTAAATTCTGGTCATCCAGGAGGATCTTTGGGATGTGCCGAATTTTTAACATGTTTGTACCAAGAAATCATGGATTATTCTACTGATTTTAAAATGGATGGGAATAATGAAGATTTATTCTTTTTATCAAACGGACATATATCGCCAGTTTATTATAGTGTTTTAGCACGTAGTGGTTTTTTTCCTGTTGCAGAATTAGCAACATTTAGAAAGTTAGATACACGTTTACAAGGACATCCAACAACGCACGAAAACTTGCCAGGTATTCGTATTGCATCTGGTTCTTTAGGGCAAGGGATGAGCGTTGCAATTGGAGCTGCACAAGCTAAAAAGTTAAACGGAGATGATAAAATTGTATATACATTACATGGTGATGGAGAATTACAAGAAGGTCAAATTTGGGAAGCTGCAATGTATGCTGCTGGTAAAAAAGTTGATAATTTAATTTCAACGATTGATGTTAACGAAAAACAAATTGACGGAACTACCGACCAAGTTTTAGCTATGGGAAGTTTAAAAGCAAAATTTGAAGCTTTTGGATGGGATGTGTTAGAGGTTAAAGAAGGTAATAATGTTGATGTTATTTTAAAAGCAATGGCTGATGCAAAATCTCGTACAGGTAATGGTAAACCAATTTGTGTGTTATTATATACAGAAATGGGTAACGGTATTGATTTTATGATGCACACACATGCATGGCATGGTAAAGCCCCAAATGATGAGCAATTAACATCATCATTAGCTCAAAACCCTGAAACATTAGGAGACTATTAAATAGTTTTTTACTGATAAAATTTAAATCCCGCTCTTATAGCGGGATTTTTTTATGCTTTTATTCACAAAAAAGCGTAAGTAATATTGTAAATTTACGTCAATAATATAGGAGAATAATTAAACTAAAGTATGAGAATAGGAATAGTATGTTACCCGACTTTTGGAGGTAGTGGAGTAGTGGCAACCGAATTAGGAATGGCACTTGCCGATAAAGGTCACGAAGTACATTTTATAACCTACAATCAGCCAGTGCGGTTAGATTTTTTTTCTCACCGATTGCATTTTCACGAAGTTGTTTTAGAAGAATATCCATTATTTCAATATCAACCTTACGAGTTGGCATTATCTAGTAAAATGGTAGAAGTTGTTGAAAAATTTCAATTAGAAGTTTTACATGTACATTATGCAATTCCGCATGCATATGCTGCTTATATGGCTAAAAAAATGCTGCTAGATAAAGAAATTCATGTAAAGGTAGTTACTACTTTACATGGTACAGATATTACCTTAGTTGGTAGTCATCCAACATATAAAACAGCGGTAGAGTTTAGCATAAATAAATCAGACGAAGTAACTGCGGTTTCTAATAGTTTAAAAGCAGATACATTGCGTTTATTTAATATTGAAAAAGATATTAAAGTGATTTATAATTTTATTGATGGAGAAAAATATGCAAAAGCCCATCAAGATGAGTGTAAAAGAACAGCTTTAGCAGCACCAGAAGAAAAAATTTTAACACATGTAAGTAATTTTAGACCAGTAAAACGTACTGATGATGTGATTAGAATATTTAATAAAGTTCAAAAAGAAATTCCATCAAAATTATTAATGGTTGGTGATGGTCCTGAGCGTTTAAAAGCAGAAAATTTAGTAAAAGAACTAGCTATTGAAGATAAAGTATTGTTTTTAGGAAACAGTAATGAGGTAGCTAAAATATTATGTTATTCTGATGTTTTTTTGTTGCCATCAGAAACCGAAAGTTTTGGTTTAGCAGCTTTAGAAGCTATGGCAGCAAGTACAGCGGTTATATCTACAAATTGCGGAGGTTTACCAGAAGTAAATATTAATGGAGAAACAGGATATTTAAGCAATTTAGGTGATGTAGATGATATGGCAAAAAATGCCATTAAAATATTAAAAGACGATGCTGTTTTAAATCAATTTAAAATAAATGCGAAAGAACATATTAAATTGTTTTCTTTAGAAAAAATATTACCCGTTTATGAAGAAATTTATAAAAAATGCTCAGTAACAGTATAAAAAAAGCAACCAATTTGGTTGCTTTTTTTTTAAGGTATATTTAAATATTTATGTGTTTGTAAAGAGATTCTCCATTTCGGATTTTGCATTACATAATCGATAATCATTGGAGTCATTTTTTCTTTTTTACTCCATTCTGGTTGTAAAAAAAGTTGGCATTTTTTTCCGACTCTTTCAGCTTGTTCTTCAGCAAACTCAAAATCACTTTTATTATGAATAATCATTTTTAGTTCATCGGCCTCTTTATAACACTCTTTTGTAGGTAATTTTGTTTTTTTTGGTGATAAACAAAACCAATCCCAAATTCCAGAAAAATCATAAGCACCCGAAGTTTCAATATGAGTTTTCATTCCCTTATCTTGCAATTCTTTGGTAATATAATCTAAACTCCACATTAAAGGTTCACCACCTGTAATTACTACTGTTTTAGCATATTTTTTTGCATTGGTAACTATAAGATCTGTTTTTGTTGGTGGATGTAAATTAGCATCCCAACTTTCTTTAACATCACACCAATGACAACCAACATCACAACCACCAATTCTAATAAAATAAGCTGCGGTACCTGTGTGCGATCCTTCTCCTTGAATGGTATAAAATTCTTCCATTAACGGAAGCATTTCACCTTTATTTATTAACTCTTGTACTTCTTTTTTCAACATAAGAGTGCAAAGATAGGTAACATTAAAATTTTATGAATGATTTTTGTTACTTTTACGTGTTTTATCAATAAAAAGAACCGCAATAAGATGAGTAAAACCGAAGCGTTTTTTAATTATATAAAGGAAGGTTATAAAAGTAAGGGAGATTTTATCACTTTAGGAGCAGGTATGTTGGGGGAAGAAACCGTAACAAATGCTTTGGTAAATATTCCATTAAAAACTTTAAATCGTCACGGATTAATTGCAGGTGCAACGGGTACCGGTAAAACTAAAACCTTACAGGTATTGGCAGAAAACATGTCTGAAAAAGGGATACCAGTTTTATTGATGGATGTAAAAGGTGATTTAAGTGGGTTGGCACAGCCAAGTCCTGGTCATGTAAAGATTGATGAGCGCCACGAAAAAATTGGAATTCCGTTTAATGCAACAAAATTTCCGATAGAAATATTATCAATTTCTGAACAAAACGGAGTGCGTTTACGAGCAACGGTATCAGAATTTGGACCAGTTTTGTTATCTCGAATTTTAGATTTAACAGAGACGCAATCTGGCATTGTTGCAATTATTTTTAAATATTGCGACGATAATAAATTACCATTATTAGATTTAAAGGATTTTAAAAAAATACTTCAGTTTATAACCAACGAAGGAAAAAAAGAAATTCAAGAAGAATACGGGCGAATTTCTACTGCAAGTACAGGTGCAATTCTAAGAAAAATAGTAGAGATAGAACAGCAAGGTGGCGATTTGTTTTTTGGAGAAAAATCTTTTGAAGTAGATGATTTAACACGGATTGATGAAAATGGAAGAGGATTAATATCAGTTTTAAGATTAACGGATATACAAGATAAGCCAAAACTGTTTTCAACTTTTATGATGCAATTATTGGCAGAAGTTTACGAAACTTTTCCAGAGCAAGGAGATAGTGATCAACCTGAATTGGTTATTTTTATTGATGAAGCACATTTAGTTTTTGAAGAAGCATCAAAAGCATTATTAAATCAAATAGAAAGTATTGTAAAATTAATTCGTTCTAAAGGAATAGGTTTGTATTTTGTAACCCAAAATCCGAAGGATGTTCCAGAAGATGTTTTGGCGCAATTGGGAATGAAAATTCAGCATGCTTTAAGAGCTTTTACCGCCAAAGATAGAAAGGCAATTAAATTAGCTGCTGAAAATTATCCGGATTCTGAATATTATGATACGAAAGAAGTTTTAACACAGTTAGGAATCGGCGAAGCGTTGGTATCCGTATTAAATGAAAAAGGAATTCCGACTCCGTTAGCAAGAACTATGTTACGTGCTCCGATGAGTAGAATGGACATACTTACGGATAAAGAAATTAAACAAGTTTTAGATAATTCGAGGCTAATACCAAAATATAACGATGTTATAGATAGAGAAAGTGCTTATGAATTGTTAAATGAGAAAATAGCTAAAATTAACAAAGAAAAAACGGCAGAAGCTAGTAAAAAAGAAGCTGCAAAAACAAGGCGTAGAACATCATCAACATATAGTAGAAGTACGCGACAAAATCCGATAGTAAAAGTGTTAACAAGCGCAACATTTATACGCAGTGTATTCGGAATTTTAAAGAAAGTATTAAAATAAAACAAATAGTAAATAAAAACGTTTTCAATAAAAACAAATTAAATGAGAAACTTAATTAAACCACTTATTATCGCTTTAATGTCTGTTGTATTTATACAATGCGGAAATAGTAAATATGATATTTCTAAAGGAAAAGTAGGGCAATTAACCACCAAAACAACAATGGAAGAGGTTGACGGAATTTTTAAAAATGATTCTATTGTAAAAATATTAAGTGAAGGAGCAAAAGGACGTAACTTTTATCAAGAAGATGATAAATATTTAATTTATGAAAAAGGAGGAAAACATTTATTAACCATTGTACCAAATGAGCAATTAGACTCTGCATCAACCATAAAAAGTATAGAGGTTTTTGATGATCGTTTTAAAACCAAAACCGGATTAAATATCAATTCAAGTTTTCAAGAAATTAATGCGAATAATACTATAAGTAAAGTGGAATCATCATTTTTATCAGCAACTTTATTTATTGATGATTTAAACGCTACCATTTCAATTGATAAAGAAGATTTAGGATTAAAAGAATTTAGTACTCAAAAAGTAACTAAAGAACAAATTCCTGATTTAGCTAAAATAAAATCATTAACCATTTGGTTTAATTAAAAACAAACAAAAGTCGAAACATCTGTTTCGGCTTTTTTATTTTATAAGATGAAAAAATACACCATACAAAAAAGCCCGTTTGTTGTACCAACAACAGATGGTAAGTTAATAGAAGAGCATTTTGGTAATGCAACGGATAAAAAATCAAAAGTAAGCATTGCTCATATGGTTGCACCTGCAGGTTGGAGTGAGCCTTTTCAAACGCCAAAATTTGAAGAATATACTTATATTATAAAAGGAAAAAAACAATTTAATATTGATGGAGAAATTGTTGTTTTAAAAGCAGGAGAGTCTATTAAAATTGAAAAAGAGGTACGTATTAAATATTCAAATCCGTTTAATGAACCTTGCGAATATTTAGCGGTTTGTTTACCCGCTTTTTCTATTGATTTAGTAAATAGAGAAGATTAAAGTGTACATATAGTTAGTAATACACCCAACAGAATTGCTGTAAACTTTTTAAAGTTGAATTTATGATTTTCTGAACTTTCAAAAAGTATAATAGTTGAAATATGTAAAAATACTCCAATAATTAAAGCAGTTATTTCGGTGTGATATTGATTTAAAAAAGAAACTTTATCAGAAATTAAAACTCCAAACGGACTCATTAGTGCAAAAAGAGATAAAAACAGAATAATTGTTTTTTTCTTGTAAGTAGTTTGTAATAAAAACGTTGTTAAAACAATAGCGATCGGAATTTTATGAACTATTATTGCCCAAAGTAAATTGTCGCCAGCATGGTGTATTGGCAATCCTTCAGAAAAAGCATGAATGCACAAGCTAATAAACAACAACCATGGAAATTTTGAAGAATTTGAATGTAAGTGAATGTGCCCATGTTCTGCTCCTTTAGAAAAAGATTCTAAAACAGATTGAATTATGATTCCCACTAAAATTAAAATTCCTATTTTTTTAGCCTCGTGTGTATGTGTATAAACTTCGGGTACCAAATGTAAAATAGTAACCGATAGTAAATAAGCTCCGCTAAAGGCTAATAATAATCTTACAAGAGTATTGTTGGGTTTTAAAACTAAAACAAGTAAAGAGCCAACTAAAACAGCAACTATTAATAAAATGTAACTCATTCTCCTATTAAAATTAATCTATCCGAAGTGTTTTTATCAAAAGTTGATAAACTATAATCTCCAAAAACATGTTTTATTTTTAAGCCCGCCTCTTTAAAATAGGTTTGCATTTTATCTAAAGTTAAAAATTTAACTTGCTCGGTATATGAATGTTTTTGATTATCAGCAATAAAAGAAATATGTTTTAAGATAAAACCATCTTTAATTTCTCTTTTAATGAAAAATTCAATTCCATCAATAGTTTTAATTTCTTCTTTAACTAAATTATTTTTTACTTTTTCAACATTTAAAAAGTCTAATACAACAACGCCGTTTTCTTTTAATCCGTTTTTAAAACTTTTTAAAATAGTTATGTCTTCTTTATCATCCTCAAAATAGCCAAAACTTGTAAATAAGTTAAAAATAGCATGGTATTTTTGCTCTAAAGGATTTCGCATATCCCAAACCTCAAATCTTAATGATTCGTTTTCAAATTGTTTTGCGTATTTAATGCTATTATTACTTAAATCGCCACCAGTAACCTTATATTCTAAAGAATTTAGGTATACAGAATGTCGTCCTTTTCCACAAGGTATATCAGCTATGTGGCTAGATTTAGGCAAATTTAAAAACGAAGTAATATTTCGCATAAAAAACTGAGCATCGGCATCGTTTCTATGCTTGTATAATGTATGGTAATATGGTGTATCGAACCAAGAAGTAAACCAGTCTGTTGTTTTCATAGTTATAAGGTCTGCAAAAATACATAAATCTTACGTTTTTTAGATTGAAACAAGAAAAGATTCACATCAACCCAAAATTAACAGTACTTTTGCAGTGAAATTTTACTTTACATGGAAAAAGATTTTAAAATGACGGCCATTACCATGGCTGGTTTAGAAGAAGTGTTAGCAGATGAACTAAGAAAACTTGGTGCTCAGGATGTTAAAGAAGGAATACGTAATGTGTCTTTTAAGGGAGATACTGGTTTTATGTACAAAGCAAATATTGCTTTGCGTACGGCAATTCGTATTTTAAAACCGATAAAAAAGAGTAAAATTTTTGATGAAGAAGATTTATATGAAGCAATTCAGCGTGTAAAATGGGATAAATATATAGATGTTGACGGAACTTTTGCAATAGGAGCGGTTGTGAACTCTAAAAATTTTACCACCAATTCGCATTATATCAGTTTAAAATCTAAAGATGCTATTGCTGATTATTTTATGCATAAGTATAAAAAGCGTCCGAATGTAGATTTAAAATACCCTGATGTTAAAATTCACATCCATATTCATAGAGAATGGTTAACGATTTCGTTAGACTCTTCAGGAGATTCTTTACATAAAAGAGGATATAGAAGTGCTACAAATATTGCGCCTATAAACGAGGTTTTGGCTGCTGGTTTGGTAATGTTATCGGGATATAAAGGAGAAGAAAATTTTATTGATCCAATGTGTGGTTCTGGTACTATTTTAATTGAAGCTGCGATGATAGCTAATAATATACCTGCAAATATTAATAGAAAGCATTTTGCATTTGAAAATTGGAAAGATTATGATGAAGATTTGTATTTTGTAATACAAGATGCGTTATTAAAAAAAATAACCAGTTCTCATTTTAAAATAATGGGGTTTGATAAAGCACCATCGGCAGTTAGTAAAGCTAAACAGAACATTGTTAATGCTAATTTAGAAGAATTTATAGGCATACACCATGTAAACTTTTTCAACTCTAAAAAAGAAGTATTTGGTAAAACAACTATTTTATTTAATCCGCCTTACGGTGAACGTTTAAATATTGATGTTAATGAGTTTTATGCAAAAATAGGGGATACGTTAAAACATAATTACCACGGATCTACAGCTTGGTTAATAACTTCGGATATGCAAGCCTTAAAAAATGTAGGATTACGAACTTCGAAAAGAATTCCGCTTAAAAATGCCGATTTAGATTGTCGTTTTGTAAAGTACGAATTGTACGAAGGAAGTAAAAGAGTAAAAAATGATTTTGAATCTGATATAAAAGAAGAAGAATAAAAAAATCCGCTGATAATTTCAGCGGATTTTTTATTGAGAGTTAAATAATCTTATTTATTTTTTAATAGATGTTTATTAAAACTTTTACCGTTTATTTTAGTGTATTTAGCATCAATATCATAAGCTACTTCCATGTTAGTTATGTTAAAAGTACCAGTTACTTTAGCGTATTTTATATCTAAATCTTCTTGAAATTGTACGTTTTTAAACGAAACTCCGTCCTTAAACTCGGTGTATTTAAAAATAGCGCTTTCGCTAAAAACAGAGTTTTCAAAACTTATAAAATTTTTAAATTTAGCGTATTTAAAGGTAGCTGGTTCGTTAAAAAAAGTGTTTTTAAAAGAGATGTCTTTTTTAAACTTAGCATATTTAAAAGTAGTGTCATCGTTAAATTTAGAGTCAGAAAAATCAGTGTTTCTATCAAAATCAGAATATTTAAACATTGCTTTTTCATTAAAAGTACATTTTTTAAAAATTACTTCATCTTCAAAATTAGCAATAAAAGTATAACCGCTTTTTTCGTGAGGTATATAAGCCAACACATCATCATTAAAAGTACAGTTGGTAAACGATATTTTATTGGTAATTTGTTTTTCAATAGTATTAGAGTCGCCGTTGTTCCACCAGCTTTTTCTTTTGGGTAATTTATGCAAAGCATCTTTCATAAAAGTAAAATCTAAAACCCCATTAATAGTTGCGTTAGTAATTGATATTGATTTACCCTCTTTTAAATCGTTAATAATATCTGTCGCATTTATTGTTTTTTGAGCTGATGCTGTTAAGCAAAATAAAATGGCTATAAAAGTAATTGTATTTTTCATGTTCTTGTTTATGTATTATATTAAAAAGACAAAAGATATTGTTGTTTGTGACACTTTTATAAGCAAAAACAGCATTTAGTTACCTAAATGCTGTTTTAAATATGTAATTAAAGAAGTTTCTTAGTTAACTGAATCAGCTAAACCAGCACCAGCTTTAAACTTTACTACGTTTTTAGCAGCAATTTGAATTTCTTTTCCAGTTTGAGGGTTTCTACCAGTTCTAGCAGCTCTCTCAGAAACAGACCAAGTTCCCCATCCAACTAATGCAACTTTATTCCCTGACTTTAAAGACTTAGTAACGTTAGAAGTTAAAGAGTCTAATGCAGCTTTAGCAGAAGCTTTAGAAATTCCTGCATCAGCAGCCATTGCATCGATTAAATCTGATTTGTTCATAATTTAAATAAGTTTTAAAAATTAATTATTGTTTTTTGCTAAATAGCTCAACAAATATAGTAGGAATGCGGTACCATGCAAGTTTTGAGGTTAAAAAACAAGGTTTTTGTTAATAAGTTAGGTTCAATTGTTAATAACCACAGTTGTTTTTTGTTAAAAAACGCTAAAACCTTATGGATAAAGGGCTACAGCACTTTTGCTTTTTCATGAAACTGAAATCCGTTTAATAAACTTACCGAGTCCATTAATTTTTTACCCGAAATTTTAATTTTATTAATAATAAGGTATCCTTCTTTTGTGGCAATTTTTAATTCTTTTTTAGAAGTAACAATGCTTCCGATTTCTATATTATGCGACACAAATTCTTTTGTTACTTGATATATTTTAGCAGAAATTTCTTCTTCGCCATTTTGTATAGTTGTCCAAGCGGTAGGGTACGGATTTAATCCACGAATGTGATTGTAAATATCATTTAACGGTTTAGACCAGTCTATTTTACAATTATGAGGATATAATTTATGTGCAGGTTTTTCTTCTAATTCGGGTTGTTTTGTGGTATTTACATCGCCCTTAGCAATTAAATCTAAAGTATCGGCAACCAAATCAGCACCTAAATACATCAATTTATCATGCAATTCGCCTACAATTTCATCTTCCTTTATCGTAACTTCTTTTTGTAAAATAATTTCACCAGTATCAATTTTATCATCAATAAAAAAAGTAGTTACACCAGTTTTGGTTTCACCATTAATAATTGCCCAATTAATAGGAGCAGCGCCACGGTATTCTGGCAATAAAGAGGCGTGTAAATTAAAAGTACCAAATGTAGGCATTGCCCAAACTGCTTTTGGTAACATTCTAAAAGCAACGACAATTTGTAAATTGGCATTCCATTTTTTTAAATTTTCTTGAAACTCTTCATTTTTTAAGTTTGTAGGCTGAAGAATGGGTAAATTTTGAGAAAGCGCGTACTTTTTTACAGCAGATTGATTTATTTTACGACCTCTACCAGCAGGTTTATCAACCGCAGTAATAACGCCTACTACATTATAATCATTTTCAATAAGGTGTTGTAAAATGGTTACTGCAAAATCGGGCGTTCCCATAAAAACGATGCGTAAATCTCTCATTTAGTGTAAAAAATATTTATTGTTAGTAACGCTGATTTTTTCTTCTGATAACAGCGCTCGCAAAAGTATTAAAATGTTTGCTTCTTTTTGATTAAGAAGCGTACTGATTTCAGCAACTGTTAATGTTTGATGCTTTTTTAATAAGGTAACAATTTCTGTATAATTGGTTGTGGTAGTTTGTTTTTGTTGCAGGCAAACATCGCAAATACCACATTTTTTAGTTGATTTTTCATCAAAATAATAAAGCAATTGTACACTTCGGCAAGTTTCATCATTTTTAATAAATTGAATTAAATCGCTATTTTTTTGTTTTTTCTGAGCTAAATACGCTTTTATATTTTTTGAAACTCGATTAATAGTTTTGTCATCTTCTCTTGGATGTAGAAAAAATAATTCGGAATTATTACTCGCTTTATGATATTCAATTAATTCTTGTTCTGCCATTTTTTCTAATTCAGCAATAACTTTCCACGAAGTTAAACTTACTTTTTTAGCAATATAAAATTCATCAATTTTTACCAAGTTTTCAAAAACTCCACCATACAAGCGTAAAAGTGTTTGTATAAAATTTTTAGAAGACGGATTTTGCTGAGAATATTTTAAAATGTGCTTGCTAGAAACAATAAACTGAATGGTAGATTTTTGATTAAAATTAGCATTTAATTCAATAATACCATTACTATTTAACACTTGTAAAGCGTTATGAGTTTTTGTTGGTATTAATTTATATTTAGTACAAAATGCTAAAAAATTAAAATCAAAAGCGGTTTCAATTAATTCGCCCTTAGCTATTTGAAAATGTTGATACAGTTTTTGATGTGTAATTTTAATATCAGCAATTGATGGTAATGATTTTTCTAATAATTCTTGACTGATTTTTAGGTCACTGTTATTCGTTAAAACAACCGAAAAAGCTTTGTTTCCGTTTCTTCCTCCGCGACCGGCTTCTTGAATGTAATTTTCTATTGATGCAGGAAGATTTAGATGAACAACCACACGAACATTTGGTTTGTCTATTCCCATACCAAAAGCATTGGTGGCAACAATTATGGGCGTTTTTTCAGCCATCCAATTATCAAAAGAAAGCTTTTTTTCAAGGCTCGATAATCCTCCGTGATAAAAACCACTTTTAAATCCGTTTGCGTTTAAGTAGGCGCTAATTTCTTTTGTTTTTGCTCTAGAGTTTACGTAAACAATGGCAGGAGCTTTAGTTTTTGTAAAAATCTGATGTATTTTACGAAGTTTATCTTCCGTTTTAAAAATTTGATATGCTAAATTTTCTCTAAAAAATGATTTTTTAAAAACAGTAGGCTCTTTTAAATCTAACGAAACCCGAATGTCATCAATTACTTTTTTTGTTGCCGTTGCTGTTAAAGCAATAATTGTTGTGGTAGGATGTATTTCTTTTAAGATAGAAATATTTTGATAAGAAGGTCTAAAATCATGCCCCCATTCCGAAATACAATGCGCTTCATCAATAGCAATTAAATTTACATTTAACTGTTTTATTTTTTCTTGAATAAAACGAGCTTGTAAACGCTCGGGAGAAATATATAAAAATTTTGTTTTTCCGAAACGGATGTTGTCAAACAAAGTAATTATTTCGTCTTGCGAGCTTCCTGAAGGAATTACAGTTGCTTTTATCCCTTTATTAACAAGGCTTTCTACCTGATCTTGCATTAAAGCGATTAACGGAGAAATAACAATGCAAACGCCTTCGTTTGCTATAGCAGGAATTTGAAAACAAATAGATTTACCACCGCCTGTTGGTAATAAAGCAATGGTGTTTTTTTGATTTAAAACAGATGTTATAATTTCTTTTTGGGGATTTCTAAAAGAAGAATGTCCCCAATAATGTTGTAATATTTTTAGTGCTTTATCGTGCATCGTTTTATAACGAATGTAAAATAAAGTCGCAACGTTCTTTTACTGTTCCGAAAGGAACTTCAATAATTTCATATCCAATTTGTTGATAAGCTTCTTTTAAAAAAGTATCAATTTTTACTGCTTGTTCAAAAGTTTCGTAACGTTCATTATCCGATCTGTAAATTTTTTCCCAAGGAGCACACATAAATACTTTGTTATATAAATATTTAGTGCATTTTTCTTTATAAATAGGCGGATATTCACTTCCTAAATAATCCATATAAGCGTGTACATCAGGAATTCCTCTATCAAAAAAAACAACGTCTGTTTTGCTTTTATCAGCTTCTAAATATTGTTGTTCTCTACCTTCAAGCAGCATTTGACTAAAAAGTAAAGGTTGTTCTAAAAACAACTGATCTATGCCTTCTCGTTGTGCTTTTAAGGTTACTTCTCGCGAAATTTCGGGCATACAATGGTATCCACGTTTTATAAATTCTCTTAAAATTGAAGATTTACCGGTACCAGGACCTCCTATTAAAACTATTTTTTGTTGCATATTGCAAAAATATAAGTTTCAATTTATAAATGTAATAAATAGTGTAATTTTGTGCTTCATCATTTTTTAGAAAAAAGATTTATAAAAACATTATGTCAGATAGAGAAGCATTTTACATTAAATTAAAAGCACAATTAGAAGATACCACTACATTTCCTGCTAAATATTTGTATAAATTTATAGTGCCAACAGACGGAAATCAAGTTGAAGAGGTTAAGAATTTATTTGATAAAGGTGGAGCGGTTATTGAAACAAAAAAATCGAGAACAGGTAAATACAATAGTTTATCGATACATTTAACCGTAAAAAATGCTGATGAAGTAATTGCATATTATAAAAAAGCAGAAGCTGTTAAAGGAATAATTTCGCTATAAAAAATTCCTTTTTTGTGTTTGCTAAACACAAATTAAAGGTAATATTACCCAGTAAAGTTGCAATAGAAAAAGAATATTTAAAAGAAGTTTAAAATTATAATTAATAATAAATGAAAAAAGTTTTCTTTTTTTTAATAAGTCTATTTATTGTTTCGTGCGATTTTATCAGTTTAAAAACTACTAAAACGCCACAATACAAACCTATTGCTACAGTTTATAATAAAAATTTATATAAAAAAGATATTGAGGAGTTATTGCCAAAAGATGTAACTAAGAAAGATAGTTTAATTATTGTAAAAAGTTTTATTAATTCTTGGGCTAAACAACAATTACTATTAGCAAAGGCTGAAGAAAATATATCAGAAGTTAATAGTGAGAAGATTGAAAATTTGGTAAATACATATAAAAAAAGTTTATATATAAACGGTTATAAAGAGCGTTTAATAAAGCAACAATTAGATACAATTGTAAGCGAAAATGAGATTAAATTGTATTATCAAAAAAATAAACAAAACTTTAAATTAAACGAAGAATTACTGCAATTTGAATATGTTCATTTTGGAGATGATTTTTTAGATAAAGAAGAAACCATAAAAAGTTTTAAATCTTCTAAAGAAGAAGATCGGGTAGATTTAGAAAGGCATTTGTTAAATTTTAAATCTTATAGGCTACAAGATTCAACGTGGGTAACATTTTCATCTTTACAAGAAATGATTCCGCCTTTTCAATCAGAAACTAAGCAAAATTTGTTAAAAATATCTAAATACATACAAAAAGAAGATAGTTTAGGAGTATATTTGGTCGCTGTAAAAAATATGTTACCAAAAAATGCCACCGCTCCATTGTTATATGTGAGTTCGCGGATAAAACAAATTATTTTACACAAACGAAAATTAGAACTAATTAGAGAGATAGAAAAAACGCTGATAAATGATGCAATCGAAAATAAAAACTTTAAAGAATACTAGTATTTTATTTACCTTTTTTTTAGCAAGTTTAGGAGTTGTAAATGCACAACAATCTAAAATAGATGGGGTAGCTGTAGTAATTGGTAAAAACATTGTTTTAGATTCTGATATAGATAAATTTAAGCAAGAGGTAGAGTTAAAAAGTGATGGGAAAGTTAAAATTTCTGACTGTGAAATGTTAGAAGAATTAATGCAGCAAAAGCTATTAGCACACCATGCAGTTATTGATAGTGTTGTAGTATCTCAGGCTGAAATTGAAAGTAAAGTAAGTAGAAGTGTGGCTTATTTTGAAAACCAATATGGAAGTAAAGAGAAAGCATATAAAGCTTATGGTTTTAATGATTTAGAAGACTTTCAAAAAGAATTAGGTCGTGTACAAAAAGAAAATCTTTTAGTTGAAAAAGAGCAACAAAAAATAACAGATAATATTGATGTAACTCCTGAAGAAATAAGAGTTTTTTTTAAAGGTTTAGAAGCTAAAAAAGAATTGCCTGAAATTCCTGCAGAAGTACAAATTGCACAATTAGTATTAAAAGCAGAACCTACAAAAGAAGAGATTGAGCGTATAAAAAACAAGCTTAGAAAAATTAAAAAGCAAATTGAAGAAGGTGCTGGATTTAAGTTAAAAGCAATTATAAATTCTGATGATCCTAGTGTTACTCAAAATGGTGGTAGTATGGGAATTATTACCAAAGAAACAGGTTTTGTAAAAGAGTTTAAAGAAGTTGTTTTTTCATTAGAAGAAGGAGAAATTTCAGAGCCATTTAAGTCTCCTTTTGGATATCATATTGTTTTATTGAACAAAATAAGAGGAAATGGAAGAGACGTTTCTCATATTTTAATGCAACCAGAAATTGCTGATGATAAACTGAATGAAACAAAAAGTGCAATTGAAAAAATAATTAAAGATATAAAAGGCGGTGTATTAACTTTTGAAGAAGCTGTGAAAAAGTATTCTGAAGAAGAAGAAACTAAAAATAATGGTGGGGTAATTATAAATCCTTATACGCAAGAAACTACATGGGAATTAACAAGAATGGATCCAGCCTTGTTTGCTAGAATAAGCGAATTAAAAAAGGGAGAATTATCTGATGTTTTTTATGATGAAACTCGTGAAGGTGAAAAAATGTATAAAGTAATCTTGCTAAAAGATAAAACAGATACACATGAAGCGGATATTGTTGAGGATTATGTAAGAATGCAACAATTTGCTTTAATGAAGAAAAAAGAAGAGACTATTACAAAATGGACGAAAGAAAAGATACAAGAAACCTACATAAAATTAGGTAGCGATTATAAAAAATGTACTTTTAAAAGAGATTGGAGAAAAGAAAACAAATAAGAACTAATAATTTAGTATATTGTGATTCCCGCGTTTAGCGGGAATCTTATTTTATAATAGTTTGTAAATTAATGTTTTTAAAAGAAATTTAATCCATGTCAGATGTAGCTGCTGTAAACAGTCTAGTAAAAAAATATAGCCAATTACAACAAGAAATTGGTAAAGTTATAATTGGGCAACAAGAGGCTGTAAATTATACATTATTATCAATTTTATGCGGAGGACATTCCTTATTAATTGGAGTGCCAGGTTTAGCCAAAACCTTATTAGTAAATACAATTTCTGATGTTTTAGGCTTACAGTTTAGTCGAATTCAATTTACGCCAGATTTAATGCCTTCGGATATTTTGGGAAGCGAAATTTTAGATGAAAACCGTCATTTTAAATTTGTAAAAGGACCAATTTTCTCTAACATTATTTTGGCTGATGAAATTAACCGTACGCCACCAAAAACACAAGCTGCTTTGTTAGAGGCAATGCAAGAAAAATCGGTAACAGTTTCTGGAAATCATTATAAGTTAGATTTGCCTTTTTTTGTACTTGCAACTCAAAATCCGATTGAGCAAGAAGGAACATACCCTTTGCCAGAAGCTCAGTTAGACCGTTTTATGTTTTCGATATATTTAGAATATCCAACGTTTGAAGAAGAGGTGGCAGTTGTAAAAAACACAACATCTGTGGTAAATCAAAAAGTTAATGCAATTCTTTCATCAAAAGAAATTATTGATATTCAGCAATTGGTTAGAAAAATTCCGGTAGCTGACAATGTGATTGAATATGCGGTTGGTTTGGTTGCTAAAACGCGTCCGAATTCTGATAAATCGACAGAATTAATAAAAAAATATATCGATTGGGGAGCAGGACCAAGAGCTTCACAAAACTTAATTTTAGGCGCTAAAGCACATGCAGCGGTAAACGGAAAATTTTCTCCAGATATTGAAGATGTACAAGCAGTTGCTATTCCGATTTTATCACACAGAATTGTTAAAAATTACAAAGCCGAAGCAGAAGGAATTACTATTAAAGAAATTATTAAATCATTATTTTAAATGAAAAATTTATTAAAATATAGTTTTTTATTACTGCTGTTAATAAGTTCATGTAAAAAAGAAACTGTTAATGTTGAAGTTTCTGAAGAAATTGAAAAGCAAGAAATTTTATCAGTTATGAAAATCCAAGAAAAAGCTTGGTCTAATCATGATTTAGAAGGGTTTATGCAAGGTTATTGGAAAAGTGATTCTTTAAAATTTTATGGAAGTAACGGAATTACTTTTGGATGGGATAAAACTTTGGTGAACTACAAAAAAGGATATCCAACAAAAGAGCATTCGGGTGAATTGAAATTTAAAATTAACGATATTTCTAAAATTAATGATGGGGCTTATTTTGTAATGGGTGAGTATCACTTAACACGAACTGTTGGGAATGCTAACGGCGTTTTTATGATTATCTTTAAAAAGATAAATAATGAATGGAAAATTATTGCGGATACTTCTTGTTAAATTAACAGTTAAATATTTATTTTAAGGGCTACTTTTTTACTAAGCGAGACTCCAAAATAGATTATAAATGATATAAAAAAAAGACGTTTTAATTGAAACGTCTTTTTTTTATCTGTAAAAATAGTTGCTGATTAAGAAAACATCTTAGCTACTTTTTCAGCTTTTCTACTTTCACTATAATCGTAAAAACCTTCACCAGATTTTACACCTAATTTACCAGCATTTACCATGTTTACTAATAACGGACATGGAGCATATTTAGGGTTTTTAAATCCTTCGTACATTACATTTAAAATAGATAAACATACGTCTAATCCTATAAAATCGGCTAACTGTAAAGGTCCCATTGGGTGTGCCATTCCTAATTTCATTACCGTATCAATTTCAGCAACACCAGCAACACCGTTGTATAATGTTTCGATAGATTCGTTTATCATTGGCATTAAAATACGATTGGCTACAAAACCAGGATAATCGTTTACTTCTACTGGGATTTTACCAATTTTTTTAGATAAATCAACCGTAAAATTCATTACTTCATCCGTAGTATTGTAACCTCTAATAATTTCTACCAATTTCATAATTGGTACCGGATTCATAAAGTGCATTCCAATTACTTTTTCTGGCCTGTTAGTAACGGCAGCAATTTGTGTAATTGAAATAGACGAAGTGTTGGTAGCCAAAATGGTTTCTTCTGGACAAACTTCATCTAAATTTTTAAATATTTTTAATTTTAAATCTACGTTTTCTGTAGCTGCTTCAACAACTAAACTAGCATATTGTACTCCTTCTTTAATTGATGTATAAGTTGAAATATTACTTAATGTAGTATTTTTATCGGCTTCAGATATTTTTTCTTTAGCCACCATTCTATCTAAATTCTTAGTAATAGTAGCAATTCCTTTATCTAAGGCAGGTTGCGATATATCAATAAGTTGTACATTGTATCCAAATTGAGCAAAAGTATGGGCAATTCCGTTTCCCATTGTACCAGCTCCGATTACAGCGATATTTTTCATGTTTTGTTTGGTGTTTTGTTATTTTTTAAAGCAATCAATTATTAAATGAGCAACGCGTAAAGCTTCGGTTCCTTGACTTAATGATACGATTGGTGTGGTATTATTTTTTATAGCATCGGCAAATGATTCTAGTTCATCTAAAATGGCGTTATTTTCAACAACTTCTGGATTGTCGAAGTAAATTTGTTTTTTAACACCTTCTGCATTTTGTAAAATCATGGCAAACTCATCAGGGTTTTCAGGAACATCTTTCATTTTTACAACTTCTGATTTTTTTTCTAAGAAATCAACAGAAATGTAAGCATCTTTTTGAAAAAAGCGACTTTTACGCATGTTTTTCATCGAAATTCTACTTGATGTTAGGTTTGCTACACATCCGTTTTCAAATTCAAGACGTGCATTGGCAATATCTGGCGTGTCAGAAATTACTGAAACTCCGCTTGCATGTACTTTTTTTACTTTTGATTTTACAACGGATAAAATAATATCAATATCATGAATCATTAAATCTAAAACCACAGGTACATCTGTTCCTCTCGGATTAAATTCTGCCAAACGATGTGTTTCTATAAACATCGGCGTGTCTATCATGTCTTTTACGGCAGTAAAAGCAGGATTAAAACGCTCTACATGCCCAACTTGCCCACGAATATGATTTTGACTAGCTAAAGTTCTAATACCTTCAGCTTCTTGTAGTGTATTGGTAATTGGTTTTTCAATAAAAATATGTTTTCCTTTTTCAATAGCTTGTTTTGCACATTCAAAATGCGATAAAGTTGGTGTTACAATATCAACAACATCAACAGCAGCGATTAATTCTTCAACAGAATTAAATAGTTTGTACCCAAACTCATTGGCTACTTTTTTAGCATTCTCGGTAAAAGGATCGTAAAACCCTACCAATTTATATTTTTCAGATTGCTGTAACAAACGCAAGTGAATTTTACCTAAATGACCTGCACCTAAAACTCCAGCTTTTAACATATATGTTTATTTTTATTTGGCTTTTTTAAAGAAAAAATATAAAAATAATTATCTTTAAATAACCTTGTTTTTACTCTATTTATCTTTTCTGTATGAACTAGAAAAGCAATGCAAACAAAGATACAATTTTATACAGATTTATTACTACTTTTGAATTGCTGAAATTTTACCATTTGTGATAGATACTACCAAACATCAAGGACTTAGAAATCAATTAGCTACTGTGCTAAACGCTAAAGGCATAACAGATAATAATGTGTTAAATGCGGTGCGTAAAATACCAAGACATTTGTTTATTGATAGTAGTTTTGAAGCGCATGCGTATCAAGATAAGGCGTTTCCTATTGCTGCAGAGCAAACAATTTCTCATCCATATACAGTGGCATTTCAATCTCAAGTTTTGGCAATAAAACCAGGGGATAAAGTATTAGAAATAGGAACAGGATCTGGATATCAAACCGCAGTTTTATTAGAATTAAAGGCTGAAGTATATACGATTGAAAGGCAACATGAATTATTTAAAAAAACGTCAAGATTTTTACCTAAATTAGGGTACCGACCAAAGCGTTTTATTTTTGGTGATGGATACAAAGGTTTACCAGAAGAAGCTCTTTTTGATCAAATTATTGTAACAGCAGGCGCTCCGTTTGTACCAAAAGCATTGTTAGGGCAAATAAAAGTAGGAGGTAAGTTGTTAATTCCGGTTGGAGATACAGCTCAAGTAATGACATTGTTTATTAGAAAATCGCCAAAAGAATTTGAAAAACACGAGTTAGGTGATTTTAAATTTGTGCCAATGTTAGAAAAGAAAAACTAAAAAAAAAATCCGCCTAAGAAAAGCGGATTTATTGAATTTGAATAAAAGAAACATCAAGTTATTCAGCAATTTCGGTTGCATCAGCAACAATAATTTCTGATTGATGTTGGTTTTGTTTTGTTTGATTCGTTTTTGCTAAACCGCATGGGCTAGTACTTCCACAAGAAGAAAAACCTATTAAACTAACAGCACAAATTGCAATAAATACTACTTTTTTCATTTCTTTAGTTTTAAAAAATCAAATATACATATTTCTAATTAACTCGCCAGAGTCTTTCTTCGAATTAATAACGTTAAACCCAAGCATTTTATTTTGTATACGAGTAATTAAATTTTTAGTTACAGGTTTACCATCATTCCATTCAGTAATAGATAGCCATTCTTTGATATCTTCTAATTTTTGCTCGTACCTATTAGCTAAAATTTTATCAATATTGTTGGTTTCTTTAAAATTTACCGTACAAGTATTAATAATTTCTAAAACTTTTTTTACTTCTTCAAAATTATTTTCTAAAACTTCGTTTCTAACCGCAACTACAAAACATGGCCAAGGAGTAGGGCAATCTCCCAAACGCCTAAATGTATTGTTGTCTACCAGTGGTTTTGTGGTAAAATGTTCCCACATAAAATAATCAGCCTCACCGTTTGTTAAAGCGTTAATTCCGCCTTGTAAATCGCCAACAACTTTAAATTTTAATTTGTCTAAATTCCAACCATTATTGTGGGCATTTACAATTGCCATTAAGTGAGATCCAGATCCGAAACGACTTATGGCAACCGTTGCATTTTCTAAATCAGCAATGTTATTAAATTTAGATTTAGCGCTTACATGAATTCCCCAAATTAAAGGACTTGTAACAAAAGTTTGCGTTATTTTTGATGGATTACCATTAATGATATCTTTAATAATTCCTTCAGTTAGTACAATTGCAATATCAACTTCGCCAGTTCGCAAAGCTTTACACATAGCACCAGTGCCTCCAGGAAAATCTTTCCAACGAAGATTAATGCCATTGTTACTATATTCTTTATTTTTTAAAGTAACGTACCAAGGGTAATTAAAATGTTCTGGTACACCACCTACTTTTAGGTTTAGCATTTATTCAACTAATTTATCCAAGGTGTAAATAATTAATTTATCAACTACTTTTTGATAATCGTCACTAAAAGTACCATTAGCTCTATTTGCAATAATAGCATTCATAGAACAGGCGTTATGACCAAGTAATTTAGACAAACCGTAAATAGCAGAGGTTTCCATCTCTAAATTAGTAACTTTTACTCCGTTGTGATTAAAATTATCAATTTTACTATTTAATTTAGGGTCTTGTAGCGGAAGTCTTAAAACACGTCCTTGTGGACCATAAAATCCAACTGCCGTAGCTGTAAAGCCTATAAATACTTTGTCACTAGCTAATTTAGTTTCAAGTTCAGCACTGTTTTTTACCACATAAGGCCTTGCTTTTCTATCGCTCCAATTCGTGTGTTTTATAAAAGAATCTTCAATGTCTTTTTCTAAAATATGTTCACAATCATAAGCGTGTAACATTCCGTCAAAACCTAAACCGTATTTAGCTAAAACAAAACTATCAATAGGAATATCGGTTTGTAAAGAACCCGAAGTACCTATTCTTACAATATTTAGTTTAGTATGTTCTTTTTTTATCTGACGAGTATTTAAATCAATATTAACCAAAGCATCAAGCTCATTCATTACAATATCAATATTGTCAGGGCCAATTCCTGTAGAAATAACAGTAATTTTTTTACCTTTAAAAATACCTGTTGTTGTTTTAAACTCACGTTTTTGTGTGGTAAACTCAATAGTATCGAAATACTTTGAAATTTTGTCAACTCTATATTGATCTCCAACAAAAATTATATCTGTACCTATATTTTCTGGTTTTAAATTTAAATGATAAACACTACCATCTTTATTTAAAATTAATTCAGATTCTTTTATACCCATTTACGATGTGATTTTTAACAACTTATTTGTGGTGCTAACATACAAGTAGTTGTATTTTTTAGCGCCGCCAAGATACGAAAAATCAGAACGTATTTTACCGTAATAATTTGTTTGTTGATGCAATACTTGTTTTCCTATTTTGCTTAGTTTAACAGGGTTAAAAGAAGTAAACATTTTTTTTAACTGATTTATTTTGTTAAAATATTGTAAATCACTAAATCCGTAGTTTTCTTGGTTGATTAATAGGTTGTTAATAAGTTGATTTTTGTTTTCGAACTGATTGGTTTTAGCTGTTTTTAGAATATTGTTTTCTATATAATTTAGTCCGTTTTCGATAGAAGGAAAACGTAATAAATGATGTTTTATAGCCTCTTCTAAATAATTAAAAGTTGAATTTGTATGTAATTTATACACATTTTCTAATTGCAACGGACTATCAGAGCAGTATAATTGCCAAATGTAATCGGCATATTCAATATCATCTTCGGTAAGTACAATTTTATTTTTATAATGTTCTTGTAATTGCTGATCTGTAAGTTCTCCTAAACCCGCTAATTTTTCTTGTGTATTAATTTTGCCACTACAAACCAACGATATTTGTCTTCCTTTTCGGTAGCGTTTTAGCCAACTAATTACAGCAAGCATGTTTATTTGACAAAATAAATCGTACTCAAACCATAAAATAATTTCATCTTGTTCTTTTTGATTACAAAGATTTCGGTATTCTTTTAAAGTATAATCAATAAATTTTTGTTTAGAGATTTTATAAGAAGATTTTAAAAAATCGAAACGTGTTTTCCAAAAGTTTTCACTACCAACATCCGTAGTTGTTTTTCCTTCGCAAAGCATTTCTCGCCATGTAATTATTTTACCCTCAAAATTTAAGTTTTCAAGTCGTTTGGTTGTAACATCTCCGTTTGTAATATGTAGTTTAGGGGAATTCATATTTAAAGGAATTTAATAGTTTTAATTTTATATATAATAAACGTTTGTTTTTTAACGTTATTACAGTTTGATTATTGTTTTTGCAACACCATAAAGGTAAAAAACAAAAAATCCAAGAACAATTGTTCTTGGATTTTTTGCTAATAGTTAACCTCCAACACGTTTTACGTTAAAGCCTTTGTCTTTTAAAATTTGCATTATTTTATCGCGATAATCTCCTTGAATAATTATTTTATCATCCTTAAAACTACCACCAACACTTAAAGTTGTTTTAATTTCTTTTGCTAATTTTTTAAAATCTTGCGTAGCTCCGTTATAACCGTCTAAAATAGTAATTGGTTTTCCTTTGCGTTTTTCGTATTTACAAAGTATTGGATCTTCTTGCAGCCAAACATCTGATTTTGGCTCAATTTTTACTTCGGATTCTTTATGATCTGGAAATAAGTTTTTTAATTGATCGTGTAAATCCATTACTTTATTTTTTTAAACCTAATTCACGTAAGCGTTCGTTTAAAAATTCGCCCGCAGTAATGTCTTCAAATTGTTTCGGATTTTTTTCATCAATACAGTTGTCTAACACATCTAATTTCATGTCTGAAACAGGGTGCATGAAAAAAGGAATTGAATAACGAGAAGTTCCCCAAGATTCTTTTGGCGGGTTGGTAACTCTGTGTATGGTAGATTTTAATTTATTGTTACTATGACGCGATAACATATCACCAACATTAATCATTAATTCATCAGGTTGGGCAACAGCGTCAATCCAATCTCCTTTATGATTTTGAACTTGTAACCCTTTACCTTGTGCGCCCATTAATAAAGTAATTAAATTAATATCACCATGTGCAGCAGCTCTTTCTGCGCCTTTAGGTTCTGTTAAAATAGGCGGGTAGTGGATTGGGCGTAAAATACTATTTCCGTTTTTAATATAATTATCAAAATAAGTTTCTTCTAAGCCTAAGTGAAGTGCTAATGAACGTAAAACGTATTTTGCTGTTTTTTCTAACATTTGATAGGTTTGTTTACCTACTTCGTTAAATTTAGGAAGTTCCTTAACATCTACATTGTCAGGATATTCATTTGAGTACTTAGAGTCTGCATCTACATATTGACCAAAGTGCCAAAATTCTTTTAAATCTCCTTCTTTTTTACCTTTGGCACTTTCCTTACCAAAAGAAACATAACCTCTTTGACCACCGATACCTGGTATTTCATATTTTTCTTTTACTTCAGTAGGTAATTCGAAGAAGTTTTTGATTTCAGTATATAAATTATCAACCAATTCGTTATCTAAAAAGTGACCTTTTAAAGCTACAAATCCTATATTTTCATAAGCATCACCAATTTCATTGATGAATTTTTGCTTTCTGTTTTCATCGTCAGATAAAAAGTCTGCTAAATTTACACTCGGAATTTTATTCATTGTTAATAAGTTTAATTATTTAAAGTGTAAAGTTAGTAAAATCAACTGAAAGCTTTAAAATTACTTATTAACAAAAGGAATTAAGTAAGAAATGGTGTAATTAAAACCAAAACCAGTATTGCTTTCAAAAATTCGGTTAAAACCAGGAGCATATAATGATTTAAAGTTTTTTTGATCGTCTACACTCAGCATTATTTTGTAAGAAAAACCTGCGCTTAAAAATAAATTTTTAAAGGTTTCAACTTTTATACCTAACTGAAATTCTGTCCAGTGTGCTGTTAAGTCGGTTTCAGTTATTGGTGTTGTTATTGTGTTGCTAGGAAAATAAGTGTTGCCCACATTTGTTTTGTAGCTATTTAAGGTATGGTCAAAAATAGCCAATCCGTATCGCATACCTATGTAGATTTCGTTATTCATATCTAACCAATTTTGGTATGCGTTAAAGTTAACACCTACGCGCATAAAACTTCCTTTAGCGGTAGAGTTGGTAAAATCTTCGTAAGTTGTTTCGTCTTCGTAACCTAATTCGGTAGCGATGTACCATTTTTTAGAAATACGATAATCACCAACTAATTCTAATCCACTATAACTTTTATCAACTAAAGCCAGTGCAGGTCGGCTAATATCTAAACCAATACGTAAACCGTATCCAGTTTTGTAGGTAACGGTATCTTTTTTAGCTGTGGTTTTTTCTTTTTTTTGCGAATATCCATTTGCACAAACAAATGCTAAACAGATACTAATAATATACTTGTACATGTGCTTTTGTTTGATTATTAATAGTTGTAATTGTTGAAGTAGATAAATTGTCAATCCAACTGGTATGTGTTAAATCAACATCGTTATAAATAACTCTATATCCGCAAGAACGCGAAACATAATCATCTTCAGGATTATATTTTATGGTAAGCGTAGCTATTTTGTTATTGATAATTAAATTATCAGTTTCATTCATTTTTAATGTGTAAACTGTTTCTGAAGCTAAACTATTTAAAGGTATTGCAATACTATCGGTTGTTCTATTTGTAAAAAGACTGTCTGTTTTTCCTTGTGCTATTAAAGATAAACGTTGTACAGATTTTAATTGAGTAATATCATCTTTATCATAAAATCGTAAAACTAAATTAGGTGTTACAGGATTTTGAACACAAAAATCATCTTTTTCACAAGATAAAAATCCTATAAAACTGATACATAAAAGAAAGATATATTTTTTCATTACTTTTTATTTTTCAAATAAAACAACAGTTTCTATATGTGCTGTATGTGGAAATTGATCAACTAAACTAATCTTTTTTAGTTTATAACCATTGTTTATCAATTCTTCGGTATCACGAGCTTGTGTGGCTGGGTTACAAGAAACATATACCATTCTTTCAGCATTTAGATTGATAATCTTTTTTAATGTTTTCGGAGCAATACCAGCACGAGCTGGATCTAAAATAATGGTTCTAATTTTATTTTGATATTGCGGATGTTCGTTTAAAAACTTACCAACATCTGCAGCATAAAACTGTAAACCTTCAATATTATTTCGTTTGGCATTCTTTTTTGCATCTTCAATAGCAGAAGCTACAATATCAACCCCAACTATTTTTGCATTTTCACTTCGTGAAGCTAAAATTTGCCCAATTGTACCGGTACCACAAAATAAATCCATAACGACAGTATTGTCAACAGCTTCTTTGTTTTCTAGAGCGTAATCAATAACTTTAGTGTATAGTTTTTCTGCCGATTTTGGATTGGTTTGAAAAAAGCTTTTCATGCTTATTTCAAAGTTTAAACCTAATAATTCTTCTACAATTTTATCTTTTCCTGTAACAAGTTCAATGCTTCCAGAGGTAGCCATAGTTCTATCGCCAACCTCGTCATTTATGGTGTGTAATAAACCCGCTAAACGGTTGCCAAAAATGTCTTTTAACAAGTTTGCAAAGGCTTGTAAATCAAATTTAGGTAAATCGTAAGAAGTGGTTACTAAGTTAAATAACAACTCATCGGTTTTATATGATTTTCTGACTACAAAATACCTGAAAAAACCTTCTCTTTTAGGTCCGTGCCAAGGCGATAAACCTGTTTTTTCACAATACTCGCGAATTATCTTTAAATTATCTTCAACTTGTGCGTCAAATAAACCAGAATCTTTATCTAAATTATCACCCATCCACCAAACACCACGACGTTTAAATCCTAAGGTGAAAAAATCAGCATCTATTTTGTTTATTCTATCGTAGCCAATTGCAGAAAATCCGTATTCCATCTTATTTCGGTAATGAAATACGTTTGGAGAGGTGATAAATTCATCAAATAAATCAGTAATATTTTCAACTTTACCAATGCGTTTAAATAATGATAATGTACTTTCTTTTTTATATTGATGTTGTAAATCAATCGGTAATTGAATGTATGGAGCACCGGGAATGTCTTGAAACGGAACTTCAACTTCATTTTCTGAAGGTTGAATTACATCAATTAATTTTGCTTCGGCATATTTTTTACTCGATTTTTTAATCTGAGCTTTTACCAATTGACCAGGCAAAGTATTTGGAACAAAAACAACAAAGCTTCCTTCATCAGAATGAATTCGTGCAATTCCTTTTCCGCCAAAGGCATAATCTTCAATTTTTAATTCTAAAATTTGATTTCTTTTAACAAATTTGTTTCGTTCTCTACGTGGCATTGTAAAATATAATTTATGGATTGCAAAATTATGAAAAGATATGGTTTGTTGACATAAAAAAAGCTACTCATTTTGAGTAGCTTTTTTTATAAAATATTATTTAAATTATTGACCAGCTTTCTTCTTAGCTTCTTCAACCATTTGTTCGTTCGCAACAATAGCAAATTCTACACGTCTATTTTTACTTCTACCTTCTGCAGTTTCGTTAGAAGCAATTGGATCTTTTATACCTAAACCTTTGGTTTCTATTCTACCAACATTTATACCTTTACTAGTTAAATAACTTTTTACAGCACTTGCTCTTTTAGCAGAAAGCGTTTGATTGTATTCAACTTTACCAGTACTGTCTGTATATCCGTATATAACAATGTTAGTGTTTTTGTAATCTTTAAAAACAGGAACTAATTTATTTAAATTTGCTTTAGCTGTTGTTGTTAAGCTAGATTTGTTGGTGCTAAATCTAACTGCATTTTCTCCTAAGGTAAGCATAATCCCTTCTCCAACTCTTTCTACTTCTGCACCTGGTAGCGCTTCTTTAATTTCACGAGCTTGCTTGTCCATGTTATTACCAATAACACCACCAGCAACACCACCAATAACACCACCTAAGACGGCTCCTAATTCAGAATTTTTACCGCTACCTACATTATTACCAATAACGGCTCCTAAAATAGCACCTGCTGCAGTACCTATGGTAGCACCTTTTTGAGTATTGTTGGCATTTTTAATAGAGCTACAAGAGGTAAGTATGCTAGCGGTTAAAAATAAAAATGATAAACTATAAATTATTGTTTTTTTCATTGTGTTTTTTTTAAATGATTATTGTCTTTGAAATGAATATGTTATTTTTTTTAATTCGCCTGCAACATTAATTTCATCAACCAAATTAAAGCTGTTTTCGGTAACTTGATTTATATCTAAAACAAAACCATAATTAACTTCTTTTGACTTATGATCGTTAATAATTTTTAAAACAAAGTTTCCTTCTTTATTTATATACCAAGTAATTGGTGAACTAAATTCTTTACACGATGTTTTAGGATTGTTTATAGCCATTTGTCCTTTATTGTTGTTCGAAATAAAGTTCCAGTTGCTACCAATAAAACATTTAGAATCTCCTAAATTAAAAGAGGTAACTTTTAAATAATTATCTCCAGGAAAATTTACCGAAGTAATAGTCCAATTCCCTTTAATAGTTCGTTCAGTTTTGCCGTCTAATTTAGTGTTAACTACTGAAGAAGTAGATTTACACGCAATAAAAGCGGTTAAAAAACAGGTAAGTAATAAGATTTTTTTCATAATAAAAATTAAAATTAGTTTTAGTGAGAATAATGTAAACGATGGTTAAATACCTGATTTAGATCTCTATTGCTTTTAGACACGCAAATGTTAAAAAGTCACTATAAAGATGTAATAAATGTACAACTTTTTTAGCGTTGTAATTAGTTTATTTAAAAATTAAACAAAATAAAAAGAGGCTTATTTTGTTTCTTTAAAATATTAAAATAAGGTTTTTAAAGCTGTTTTATATTTAGTAAATTGCAACACTTTTTAGGGATGATTTCTTTCCCACGCTGCTTTTTCAGTGTTTTTTCTAAATTAAATAGAAAGAAACTATTGAAAGAATAAAGGTAGAACAGGAATAGTTTTTTATGAATTAAAAATTATTTTAAAATGGCTGTTTTAGACCAATTAACTTCGCAACAAGCGATTGAATTAGAGAACAAACATGGTGCTCACAATTACCACCCGTTACCAGTAGTATTAAGTAAAGGTGAAGGTGTATATGTGTGGGATGTTGAAGGTAAAAAATATTACGATTTTTTATCAGCATATTCAGCAGTAAATCAAGGTCATTGTCATCCGAAAATTGTTGGAGCAATGGTAAATCAAGCGCAAACATTAACTTTAACTTCTCGTGCATTTTATAATGACATGTTAGGGAAGTACGAAAAATTTGCAACTGAACTTTTTGGTTTCGATAAATTATTACCAATGAATACTGGTGCTGAAGCTGTAGAAACTGCTTTGAAATTATGTAGAAAATGGGCTTATGAGGTAAAAGGAATTAATGAAAATGATGCACAAATTGTGGTTTGTGAAAATAATTTTCATGGTCGTACTACTACAATTATTTCTTTTTCTAATGATCCTGTGGCGCGCAAAAATTTTGGGCCTTACACTAATGGATTTATTAAAATTGAATACAACAATTTAAAAGCTTTAGAAGAAGCTTTAGAAAGTGATAAAAATATTGCTGGTTTCTTGGTAGAGCCAATTCAAGGAGAAGCAGGAGTTTATGTGCCTTCTGAAGGATATTTAGCAGCAGCAAAAGCATTGTGTGAAAAACATAATGTATTATTTATTGCAGATGAAGTACAAACAGGAATTGCTCGTACTGGTAAAATGTTAGCCGTAGATCATGAAAATGTAAATCCGGATATTTTAATTTTAGGAAAAGCATTAAGTGGAGGTGCTTATCCGGTTTCTGGAGTATTAGCAAATGATGCTATTATGAATGTTATTAAGCCAGGAAATCACGGTTCTACTTTTGGTGGAAATCCTATTGCTGCAGCTGTTGCAATGGCTGCTTTAGAAGTTGTGCAAGAGGAAAGTTTAGCAAAAAACGCTGAAAAATTAGGACAAATTTTTAGAGCTGAATTAGCTGAATTTGCTAAAACAACTGATTTAGTTTTATCTGTTAGAGGAAAAGGGTTGTTAAATGCTGTTTTAATTAATGATACAGAAGAAAGCTCTACAGCTTGGGATATTTGTATGAAATTACGTGATAACGGGTTGTTAGCAAAACCAACACACGGAAACATTATCCGTTTTGCACCGCCTTTAGTAATGAATGAATCGCAATTAATGGATTGTATTTCAATTATAAAGAAAACAATTTCTGATTTTAAAAAGTAATTTTTAAAATTTAATAGATAAAAAAAAGGAACGATTTTAATCGTTCCTTTTTTGTTTTGTACTTTTTTAAATAGCCTGTTTTTTGTGATGGCGAATAATACATAAAATAACTTAGCCCCGATTGTAGCATTTGTTTGAGCTCCTCGCAGAGAGCGAGTGCGGAAAGCGGGAAATAGCTTCGAATAAAAATATTATTTAACTGTTTCGTAAATATTTAAATGTTTTTTTAAAATCCCGGAAGGTGTGTTTTTAGTTTCGTCAAAAATTCGAGTATCGCCAAATAAAATAAAACTTTCTTTGGCTCTAGAAACGGCAACATTTAGCATGTTTGGCTTGTTATCTTTTTCGAAAAATAGGGTGCCTTCATCTTGGTTTGTATAGACAGAACTGAATAAAATAATGTTTCGTTCGGCACCTTGCAAGGCATGTACAGTACCTAGTTTTATATTGTTCACTTTTAGTCCGGCTTCGGTTAAAGCTTTAGATAATTCTCCTTTTTGACTGGCAAATGGTGTAATTATACCTAAAACGCTTTCAATTTCTTCAACATTATAGGCTTTTTGTATGGCTTCTTTATTTTGTTGTAACCACGAAATAATGGCTTTTACTTCGTTAATATTACAGCGGCTATTAAATTTGCGTTCGCTAAATCCTTCTACATGATATGCCATCATTGACGGAAAAACTTGTGTGTCTTTGGCTTTTCCTTTCATTGGTTTTAAAATTCCGTTATATGCTAATTCGTTGCAAAAATTAATAATTTCATCGTTGCATCTTCTGTGTTCTAACAAAACTAAACCTTGTTCTTTTTGCTCTGCTAATGGTGTTTCGAACTCACAAGCATTTTGTGCCATTTTCATGATACTACCGTTGGATGCTAAAAAACCTATTTTGTTTAAATGATTTTCATCGTTTTCATTTAGAAGAATTTGTAGGTTTGTTAAGTTACCAAGATCAATTTTTTTAGGAATAGACCAAATAGGTTCAATTTGCTTTAAATCGCCAATTACAAAGGCTTTTTGAGCTAATGAAAATACGGGAATACTAACTTCGGGTGTTACTTGACCGGCTTCATCAATAATTAAAAGGTCTAAAAAATTATACAACGGAAGGTACTCGAAAATTGGTTTTCCGTTTTCGTTTTCTCCTTGAAATTGACTGTATAAAAAATGACTCGGAGCCATATAAAAAGTAGCCACAAAACAAGGTGTTAACATGGCTCTTCTTTTCCATTTGGCTTTAATAGCATTTTCTCCTGTTCCTTTTTCGGTATCATTTTCAAGAGCATCTTTTGTTGCTAATAACCAACGAGCTTCCCAGTAATGAACGGAAAGTAAAAAAGCTTTATGACGTAATTCCATATCTAACTCGTCATAAAAAAAACGCTGAGTGGTATTGTTAGAGTTTATTTTTTCGTACTCATTATTCCACATTTGTGTTTCTGAGACAAAAGGAAAACCTGTAATTTTATGTTCAGATTTCCAATTTTTTAATTTTAAATTGGCCTGTAAAGCAAGGTTTAAATTAGTTAGACATTCTTTTATAAACGCAATTGTTTTATCATCAGAAGAAAAAACAGCATCAGGAATTTTAAAAATACAATTGTTCGTATCTGTAGTATTATCAGAAGTAACTTTAAAATATTTTTTAACCTGAGTTTTAAAATCAGCGTTTTTAACTGCCGATTTAAGATTGGTAATAATTGTTCTCCATTCTTTAAGAGTTCCAATTTTAAAAGCATCTTTTTTAATAAAATCAGCTTCGTTTAAGAGAATGTTATTAATATAATTTATAGAATTAATGTAGTTGCTTGAGAACTCAACACCGTCTATTAATGTGTTTTGAATGGTGATGATTTCATCTTGCAAATCATCGCAAACATCTTCTAACGAATTTGTTTCGGCATTAAAATAATTACAATAATTGGTTAAAAAATAATATTCGGCTTCATACACGTATTTTTCATCTTCTAAATCGCACAAAGTACCTTCGTTACCAAACATATTTCCTTTTAAATAATTGATGTTTTTTAAGGCTTTTACATTTTTAGAATTTGAAGGTAAATACGTTGCGTAACCATTAAAATCAGGAATCCAGCGTTGGGCTAAATCGCCCATAGAGCTTTCAGAATTGATAAAACTATCAATAATATTAGTAACTGCTTGATTGTTGTTTGAGCAGGCTAAAATTATTGGAGCATCTTCTCCTTTTATGGCCGCTTTTACAAATTCGGTTGCTACTAAACTTTGTAATAAAGTTGTTTTTCCGGTTCCTGGAGGACCATTTACAGCAGTAACAGCGTTTTCTTCGGCAGTTAAATAAGATAATAATGTTTTACGTTGACTGATTGATAACGGAAACTCGTTAGACATTTGACCTAAATGCAAATGATTGTTAGTTAAAAATCCGGCATCGGTAACAGCTTCTATTCTGTTTTTAATAAAAGGATTGATTATTTTTGATAAAACAGGTAACTCTTCGGTGTTTTTTAATAAGTTTTCGTACAAAAATAAAATACTCTTAGCCGTAGATATTTTTGAACTTATCGCAAAATAGGTGAGTTGATATTGTGTGTTGTAATTTTCTGTTTGATAACTGTATATATTATGATTTGTAATTTCGGTAAAAACCTCGTTTATATAATCCCAATATTCATTCCAAGGTACCGTTTCATCTTCATTTTCTGGCTCAGGAGTTTCAATCTCTTTGGCATTTAAAATAGTATCAATAGCCGAAAATATAAAATCGTTTTTTACATCGGCAATCGGTGTTAAATAATTGCGAACTATTAACGGAAATAGTTCTTTTGGAGCCGATAATTGCCCTGATCTATTTACCACAGCTGTAATCCAAAAAGGATGAATAGCACGTTGTTTATAAGCGGAGTTATTTGTTTGATACTCTAAATGAAAAGGAGAAATAAGTATTTTAGTTTCTTCAACCTTGTGCCAATTGGTATTGTCTTTTTTGGTAATTCCTTTTAATCTGTTAATTCTTCTTTCTTCAACATCTAACAATTCATTTGCTTGTTTTGAGTTGATAAGTGCATTGCTTAAATCGGAAGAGTTTTGATGAAATAAATTCTTGATTTTAGCAATGTCAATAGCTAAATTTTCGCTATCAGATAAGCTGTTTTTATAATATTGTAACCAGTTTTTTTCGTTTTTCATACTTATGAAGAAGTCCAGATTTTGTAATAATAAAGAAAGCGAAAATAGAATATTAGAAGTCTTTAAATTGATTTTTTAAAGTCTTTTTATTAACCAAAAGCAGCAATTTTTTAACTGATTCGTATTTAGTGAAATAGCAAAAGCGATTTGAAAACAGAGAAACATAAAATTTATCAGCTCTGTTGCAGTTAAGAATTTTGAGGCTCTTTAAATAGAAGTCTTAACTACGCCCGACCTAACAACAAATGTATTTAATAATAAAAAGTTATTTACTGCTGCGCGTAATAATGATAATCTTTAATTACTGTGTCTATAAAATCCATTGGAGTTTGCTCAGTAGTAATGTTGGTTATCTCTTTCACTTTTTTGCTGAGCTTTACTATTACTTGATGATTTCTTTTTTTTCGAGCATCATGATATACTTTTCTAATGGTATGAATATCATTGTCGGTTAAAAGAGTTACTTGTGAATATATTGGTGTATAATTATCAAGAATATCATTTGCAATAGTATCTTTTAAGGTAATTTTTTTCTTTTCAGAAATAACAGTTGTACTTGCAGCTAAATCGCCTAATCGTTGCCCTTTTCCGTTTAAAAGAATGGTTAAAACAGCAACCGATCCACCTGCCAAACTAAAATCGATAATACGCAATAACCAACGAATTAAATAGCTACCAAAAGTTGGTTTAGAACCATCAATTTTTACAACTCTGGTTTGATTAAAATATTTACCAGGTGTTTGCCCATTCATTAAAACTTCAAAAAGTAAACTATAAAAAAAAACGGGTAAAGCCAAAAGAACATACAAACTCATATATTCCATACTTGGTGCTATATCTAACATACCCATTATAAAAAATATGATGATATAATAACCAATGATAAATAAAATATCAATTAAATAAGAACCAATACGAGTAGTGATGTGTGCTACATTTTGTTTGATTGAAATATTTTGAGCTGTTTCAATTTGAAAGTTATCCATTAATTAGTTTTTCATTTTTTTATTGATAGTTCTTCTAACTTTTTTTAGTTTAGCGAAGATAAAAATATTCTATGATTAGAGAAGTTTCTTGTAAAATTTGCTGTAATTTTTTTTCTGAATGAGAGAAGCTGCTTTTGTAAAAAAAAACAAAGAAAAATGGCAATTGTTTGAAGATACGTTGTATAAAAAAACAACGCTTTCTCCAGATAAATTGTCTGACTTATATGTTGAACTTACAGATGATTTAAGTTACGCAAAAATCTTTTATCCGAAAGGAAATACTTTGGTGTATTTAAATTCGATAGCCTCAATTGCGCATCAAAAAATATATAAAACTAAAAAAGAAAGTAAAAATAGATTTATTAGTTTTTTTAAAACGGAGTTTCCGCTACTGTTTTATACACATCAAAAACAATTATTAATTGCCTTTATTGTATTTGCTTTTTTTAGCTTGGTAGGCGCTTTTTCATCTGCAAATGATGTTGATTTTGTGCGTCTTATTTTGGGAGATAGTTATGTAAATATGACCTTAGAAAATATTGAAAAGGGCGATCCGATGGCAGTATATAAAAAAGCCAATGAGGTTAATATGTTTATAGGTATTACCATAAATAATATTAAAGTTGCCATGTATGCTTTTGTTTTAGGGATGTTGTTTTCTGTAGGAACTTTATATATTATGATGCAAAACGGAATAATGTTGGGCTCATTTTTATATTTTTTTTATGATAAAGGTTTGCTTTGGGAATCGTCTAGAACTATTTGGATTCACGGTACCATAGAAATATCAGTTATTGTAATTGCAGGTTGTGCAGGTTTAGTTTTAGGTAACGGATTGTTGTTTCCGAAAACTTATTCGCGATTAGAATCTTTTAAACGGAGTATGAAAGACGGATTAAAAATAATGGTTAGTACGATTCCGTTTTTTATCATCGCCGGTTTTTTAGAAGGTTTTGTAACCAGACATACCGAAATGCCAGATTGGTTGGCAATTTTCATCATTGCGTTATCCTTAGCAATTATTATATTTTACTACGTAATATACCCAATTCAACTACATAAAAAATCAATTATCAATCAACCAACTTATGAATAAAGAATACATCGAATTTAAAAAAGAAAGAGATTTAGGAGCCATTATTACTGATGCTTTTAAATTTATTCGATTAGAAGGAAAACAATTTTTTTTAACGATATTAAAAACAGCAGCAATTCCTATTTTAATAGCAGTCGCGGCAATGGTTTATTATATGATGTCTATGTCGTCATTAATGTCTGAAGATGTTAGTGGAGTTGTAGGTATGCTTAGTTCGGCTTTAATAATGATGGTAGCTTACTTAGTTGCTTTTATATTTATCAATTTAGCAGGAATGCACTATATAAAATCATATATAAATAATAAAGGAAGAGTAAACCAAGAAGAAATTAGAATAGGTGTAAGAGAAAGATTTTGGTCGTTTACCGGTTTCGGATTTTTATCAGGAATTATAATTTTTATAAGTGTAATGTTATGTGTTTTTCCGATATTTTATACTTGGACAGTTTTGTCTTTGGGAGCTTCGATATTAGTTTTCGAAAACGAATCAGCAACCAGTACTATTGGTAGATGTTTTAGTTTTATTAGCGGACACTTTTTTGAAACATTCGGAGTTTTATTTGTAGTTGCTCTTTTAGTAGGTGTATTAGGCTATGTTTTTCAAATACCAGCACTTGTTTATCAACTTGTACAAATGGGAATAGGAATGAATAGCGAAGATCCTACAGCTGTATTTGGTTTGTTTAGCGATCCTATTTATTTGTTTTTAAATTTAGTATCTATCGTTGGTCAGTTTATGTTTTACTCAATAACTTTAGTAACCAATGTATTTTTATATTTTGATATTAACGAACAAAAAAACTTAACAGGAACCATTGAAACTATTGATAGTTTAGGTGAATAATAATATTTTGAAAAACTTACTTTTATACATAACGTTCTTGTTTTTTTCTTTTTCGATGTTTTCTCAAACATCAAAGAAAGAAGTGTTTTTTGACGATTCTTTTATTGAACAAAAAAAGTTTGATTCGAAAAAAATAGAAAAATATAAAGCGCAAGATGAGTTTATTTATATTGTAGAAAAACGCGAACCAACAATTATAGAAAAGGCTTGGAATTGGTTTAAACGCACTATAAAAAAAGTACTTTCTTATATTTTTGATGATATTTCGCCAGCAGTAGGTTTTTTAAAAATAGTTTTAGGCGTATTACCTTATATAATTGCAGGTTTAGTATTCTTTTTTATCATTAAATTCTTTTTAAAAGTAAACGCACGAAATATTTTAGAAGGCAAAACAGCAAAATCGATTGTAAATTTATCAGATGAAGAAATGTTGATAAAAGAACGCGATTTATCAAAGCTAATAAAACAAGCCATTGCCGAAGAAAATTACAAATTAGCAACCAGATATTACTATTTATTAGTGCTTAAAAACTTATCAGAAAAAGAGTTGATTTCTTGGCAACAAGAAAAAACGAACGAAGATTATATAAAAGAATTAGCATTAAATAAGGTTTTAAATAAAGAGTTTAAAAAGTTAACACATTTATACGATTACGTTTGGTATGGTGAGTTTTTAATTGATAAAGAAAAATTTTTACAAGCAGAAGCAAACTTTAAAAAAGTAATTGCTAAAATTTAATACTTTGGATAAAAAACTAAAAATATATATTGGTTTATTAGTGTTTATAATACTTGGCATCGCGTATGTTGAGTCGATAAAACCAAAAGAAATTAATTGGTTTCCTAGTTATGATGCAAAACATAAAATTCCGTACGGAACTTATGTATTACACAAAGAAATGACTACGTTTTTTTCAGAAAAAGGAATGAGAGACGTTTACCAAGCTCCGTATTTATTTTTAAAAGATTCAACAAATAAAGGAACTTATTTTTTTGTTGATGGACAATTAAATTTTGGAAAAGAAGAATTTAATGAGTTGTTAAAATTTGTAAAAAGAGGAAACAATGTTTTTATTGCATCAAACGGAGTAAATATTGACACTTTAGGTGTAAAATCTAAACGTTTAAGTACTACAGCTTTTGAAGAAAAAGCATATCAAAAATTAGTAAACAAAAACTTAAACACTAGCGAATATTATTTTGATAGAGATTTTGCAAAAGCTTATTTTTCTGAAATAGATACTTTAAAAACTACTGTTTTAGGAGAATTACTTATTAAAAACGAAAATGATTCTATTGTAAGTCGTAAACCTAATTTTATTAAAACCAATTTTGGTAAAGGCGCTTTTTATTTACATACATTTCCAGAAGCGTTTACTAATTACAACATGCTTTTAAATAAAAATTATGAGTATGTAGCAAGTGTATTATCATATTTAAGCAACAAATCAGAAAAACAATACACGAATTTTAGTGATAACTCAACTATACTTTGGGACGCTTATTATAAAACAGGAAAAAGCGGTATATCTTCACCAATGTATTATATTTTAAGTTCTAAGCATTTAAAATGGGCATATTACATCGCATTAATAGGTGTCTTGTTTTTTGTGATTTTTAAAGGAAAAAGAAATCAACGATTAATTCCTGTAATTACACCTTTAAAAAATCAAACCTTAGCATTTACTCGTACTATTGCGAATATGTATTACGAAAAATCAGATCATAAAAATATAGCAACTCATAAAATAAATTACTTTTTAGAATATATAAGAATCCATCATCGGTTATCAACCTTAAAAATTGATGCTAGTTTTTATGAAAAATTAGCAAACAGAAGTGGTAATTCTATTGAAAAAGTAACGGAGTTGTTTGAAAAAATATCGCAAATAAAATTAAAAAATACTATTTCAGAGGAAGAATTAGTAAGTTTAAACAAGGAAATTGAAGCTTTTAAAGCATAAAAAAATAAAAGTATGAATACAGAAAATAATCCAACAACAGAAGGAGACGAACTATTTTCAAACAGAATAGATTTATCAAAATTAAAAGAAGCAGTTGTTAAGATAAAAGAACAGTTAGCGAAAGTAATTGTTGGTCAAGAAGAGTTTGTAGAACTATTATTGGTTTCGTTGTTAGCAGATGGACATGTGTTAATTGAAGGTGTACCAGGAGTTGCAAAAACAGTTACTGCAAAGTTATTAGCAAAAACCATTGCTACCGATTTTAGTAGAATTCAGTTTACACCCGATTTAATGCCTTCGGATGTTTTAGGAACATCTATTTTAAATATGAAAACATCAGATTTCGAATTTAAAAAAGGACCCATTTTTTCTAATGTTGTATTGATTGATGAGATTAACAGGGCGCCTGCAAAAACGCAAGCGGCTTTGTTTGAGGTGATGGAAGAAAAACAAATTACGATGGATGGAACTCGATATAAAATGAATCCGCCATTTATGGTTTTGGCAACTCAAAATCCGATAGAACAAGAGGGAACTTACGCATTGCCAGAAGCACAATTAGACCGTTTTTTATTCAAAATAAACGTTGGATATCCGAATTTAGAAGAGGAAATTAAAATAATTACAGCACATAACGATAGAAAAGGTGCTTTGCCACAATCTAAAATTGAAGCTGTTTTAACCGAAGCTGATTTGTTAGAATACAGAAGTAAGGTTTTTGAGGTGTTGGTAGAAGAAAAAATTATAAAATACATTGCCCAGTTAATATCAAATACTCGTAATAATGCACATTTATATTTAGGAGGTTCTCCAAGAGCAAGTATTGCGGTATTAATGGCATCAAAAGCATTTGCAGCAATTAACGGACGTGATTTTGTGATTCCTGAAGATGTAAAAAAGAGTATTTACCCAGTTTTACGTCATCGAATAATGTTAACTCCAGAACGCGAAATGGAAGGAATGACGACAGATAGGGTTATCGAAATGATTGTGCAATCTGTAGAAGTACCAAGATAGTGATTCAGTTTTTAAAATCCATATACATCCACAACCGCTTTTTTAGTTATATAAGCGTGTTATCGGCATTATTTTTAGTGTCGTTTTGGTTTCCAATTATATACAATATAGCGTGGTTATTGGTTGGGTTATTTGTTTTAACGATGTGTATCGATTTACTTATTCTATATCGATTTAAAAACGGATTTTCATCAAAACGAATTGTGTCAGATAAATTATCAAATTCTGATGACAATGAAATCGCAATTACGTTAGAAAACAAGTATCCATTTCAAGTTTTTATTGATGTAATAGATGAATTACCTGCACAATTTCAAAAAAGAGATTTTGATTACAAAACCTCGCTTCAATCTGCCGAAAAATCAACTTTTACCTATAGTGTTCGTCCAGTAGAAAGAGGTGCTTATAATTTCGGAAATTTACATGTTTTTGTCTCATCAGTATTGCAATTATTTTCGAGAAGATATACTTTTTCTGATGGCAAGAGTGTAAAAGTGTATCCGTCGTATATTCAAATGAAAAAGTACGAATTCTTGGCAATGCACAATAATTTGACGGAATTCGGAATGAAAAAAATCAGACGAATTGGTCAAACAATGGAGTTTGAACAGATTAAAAATTACATTCCAGGTGATGATGTTCGTAACGTAAATTGGAAAGCAACCGCTAAAAGAGGCGCCTTGATGGTAAACCAATATCAGGATGAGAAATCACAACCAATTTATTCAGTTATCGATTTAGGGCGTGTTATGAAAATGCCTTTTAAAGGATTAAGTTTGTTAGATTATGCTATAAATTCGGCTTTAGCTTTTTCAAATATAGCCTTGTTAAAAAATGATAAAGCAGGTATGCTAACGTTTTCTAAAAATGTAGAAAAAATTATTGCTGCAAGTAATAAAAAAACAAACCTATCGGTAATTAACGAAGAACTATATAATATTACAACCAATTTTACCGATGCTAATTTTGCACTATTATATGCAACGATTAAAAGAAAAATAAATCAACGAAGTTTAATTATTTTATATACAAATTTTGAGCACATTTCAGCTTTAAAACGACAATTACCATTTTTAAAAGCAATTGCTAAAAAACACTTACTAGTTACTGTTTTTTTTGAAAATACAGCGTTAGATAGTTTGATAACCGAAAAATCAGAAGATTTACAGAGTATTTATCATAAAACAATTGCTGAGAAATATGCGTTTGAAAAACGTTTAATAGTAAAAGAGTTAGAGCGAAACAGTATCCATGCTATTTTAACCAAACCACAACAATTATCGGTAAATGTGATAAATAAATACCTGGAGTTTAAAGCAAAAGGAATGATATAAAAAAAGCAACCAAATTTGGTTGCTTTTTTTTATGAAGTTAAAAAGTGATTATTATTCACTATCACTCATTGTACTTTTTTCTTTTTTAGCGATATAACCTTTAATCTTAAGCATTTTTCTAGATTTTTTAGCATTAGAAATTACAGTAATTGCTTTAGAAAAACCTCCTGGTTTTTTAGTATCGTAAGAAACTTCAATTTGTCCTTTTTGACCTGGCATAATTGGTGCTTCAGGTTTTTTAGGAACCGTACATCCACAAGTAGATTTAATATCTTTAATAATTAAAGGAGCATCTCCTACATTTGTAAATTCAAAAGTACGTTTTCCTTCAGATCCTAAAGCTATTTTTCCGTAGTTAATAGTTTCAGTTTCAAATTTAAATTCTTGAGCGTTAACTGTTAATGAAATAAAACAAACAGCAATGATTGATAAAATTGTTTTCATAATTGATAAAATTAAATTTAAGGGATTAAACCTTTACAAATTTAGTGTTAATTTTTAAGTTATAAAAAAACAACGTCTTATTTTCTGTACCTCAGAGATAGTTGTATTTTTGCTTATTGAATTCAAAAACAATGCCAAAAAGTTAAAATCGTAACTATTTGGTTATAAAAGAAATAAATACAGATGAATATTCCATCAAAATATAATTCGAACGAAGTAGAAGGGAAGTGGTATGACTATTGGATGAAACACAATTATTTTCATTCGGAAGTAGATGATAGAGAGCCTTATACTATTGTAATTCCGCCACCAAATGTAACGGGAGTTTTACACATGGGGCACATGTTAAATAACACAATTCAAGATGTGTTAATTCGTCGTGCACGTTTACAAGGTAAAAACGCTTGTTGGGTGCCTGGTACCGATCATGCATCAATTGCTACTGAAGCTAAGGTTGTTGCTAAATTAAAAGAGCAAGGAATTGATAAAAACGATTTAACACGTGAAGAATTTTTAGCACATGCGTGGGAATGGAAAAATGAATATGGTGGAATTATTTTAGATCAACTAAAAAAGTTAGGAGCTTCTTGTGATTGGGAACGTACTGCTTTTACTATGGATCCTAAATTATCGGAATCTGTAATTAAAGTTTTTGTTGATTTATATAACAAAGGATTAATTTACCGTGGTTATAGAATGGTAAATTGGGATCCGGAAGCTAAAACAACATTGTCTGATGAAGAAGTAATTCATGTAGAAAAGCAAGGAAACCTTTATTATTTAGAATATCAAATTGAAGGATCGGAAGATAAATTAACCATTGCAACAACACGTCCTGAAACTATTTTTGGAGATACCGCAATTTGTATCAACCCTAATGACGAGCGTTTTACACATTTAAAAGGTAAAAAAGCAATAGTGCCGCTTTGCGGAAGAGTTATTCCGATTATTGAAGATGAATATGTTGATGTAGAGTTCGGAACGGGATGTTTAAAAGTAACACCTGCACACGATGAAAATGATAAAGTTCTGGGTGATAAACACAAATTAGAAGTAATTGACATTTTTAATGATGATGCTTCATTAAACTCTTTTGGATTACATTACGAAGGGAAAGATCGTTTTGTAGCTCGTAAAGAAGTAGTAAAAGAATTAGAAGAAAAAGGAATTTTAATTAAAACAGAAGTTCATACCAATAAAGTAGGTACATCTGAAAGAACCAAAGCGGTTATAGAGCCAAGATTATCAGATCAATGGTTTTTAAAGATGGAAGATTTGGTAAAACCAGCTATTGAGGCGGTTTTAGGTGATGATACTGATATTAATTTATATCCGAAGAAATTTGAAAACACCTACCGTCACTGGATGGAGAATATTCGCGATTGGAATATTTCGCGTCAATTATGGTGGGGACAACAAATTCCGGCATATTTTTATGGAGACGGAAAAGAAGATTTTGTAGTTGCAGAGAGTAGAGAAGAGGCTGTTAAATTAGCTCAAGAAAAAACAAAGAATAATTCGCTGTCGGCGTCTGACTTAAGACAAGATGAAGATGCTTTAGATACTTGGTTTTCTTCTTGGCTATGGCCAATGAGTGTTTTTGACGGAATTAACAATCCAGAGAATGAAGAAATTAAATATTACTATCCTACAAACGATTTAGTTACCGGACCAGATATTTTATTTTTCTGGGTAGCACGTATGATTATTGCAGGATATGAATACAAAGACGAAAAACCTTTTAAAAATGTTTATTTAACAGGTTTGGTACGCGATAAACAGCGTAGAAAAATGTCTAAATCGTTAGGGAACTCACCAGATGCTTTAAAATTAATTGAAGATTATGGAGCAGATGGCGTTAGAGTTGGTTTGTTGTTAAGTGCAGCAGCGGGTAATGATTTAATGTTTGATGAAGATTTATGTCAGCAAGGAAAAGGATTTTCTAATAAAATATGGAATGCTTTCCGTTTGGTAAAAGGTTGGCAAGTAGATGCTACTTTAGCACAGCCAGAAGCTGCAAAAATAGGATTAGAATGGTACAATGCTAAGTTTCAAACAGTATTAGCAGAAGTTGAAGATCATTTTTCTAAATATCGTTTATCAGATGCTTTAATGGCTATCTATAAATTAATTATGGACGATTTTTCTTCATGGTTATTAGAAACAGTTAAACCAGCTTATCAGCAACCAATTGATAAAAAAACATTTGATGCTGTGATTGCAATTTTTGAAGATAATTTAAAAGTATTGCATCCATTTATGCCTTTTTTATCAGAAGAAATTTGGCAATATATTGCAGAAAGAACACCAGAGGAAGCGTTAATAATCGCTAAATATCCAGAGCTTAAAGAAGTTAATACGGCTATTATTAGTCAGTTTGAGTTTGCAACCAACGTTGTTTCTGGTATTAGAACTATTAGAAAAGATAAAAACATTTCGTTTAAAGATGCGGTAGAATTATCAGTATTAAATAATGAAAATTTTACTAAAGATTTTGATGTAGTTGTGCAAAAATTAACAAACACATCTGTTATAAACTACGTTTCAGAAAAAGTAGAAGGAGCTTCGTTTAGAGTAAAATCTAACGAATATTTTATTCCTGTAGCTGTAGAAAATATTGATATTGAAGCTGAAACTAAAAAATTAGAAGCAGAGTTAAAAAGAGCAGAAGGTTTCTTATTTGGTATTCAAAAGAAATTATCAAACGAACGTTTTGTAAGCAATGCACCAGCGCAAGTAATTACTATAGAACGTAAAAAAGAGAGTGATACAATTGCAAAAATTGAAACTATAAAATCTAGTTTAGCTAGTTTGCAATAAATTTTTAGTTAATAAATAGTACAAAAAAATCCGTAACTCTTGTTACGGATTTTTTTATGAAAAATAGTTAAATTAATTTTTGTCAATTACATCGCCAGAACCAACAGAATTAGTGTCAATATGTTTAGGAGCTCCTTTATAATGAACACTTCCAGAACCGACAATACTTGCTTTTATATTTGAGTTAACTGTTGTTTGAATATTACCAGAACCCGCAATACTAGCTTTAACAGAATTAGCATCTAAGTTATATGCTTTTAAATTACCAGAACCTGCAATTGAACATTTTAAATGATCAGTTTCACCATTTAATTTAATGTTACCAGAGCCTCCAATAGAAGTTTTTACGGTATTAGAGTTAACATTAGCGGTAATATTACCAGAACCACCAATATTAAAAGAAACATTGTCTGTTTTAATATTTTTTTTAACAATTACATTACCAGATCCTCCCAAAGAAATCGCGTTGATGCTTTTAAAAGGAATGGTAATTGTTAAGTTTTGAGTAGTTTTTATATTCGTATTTTCTTTAAACTGAACTTTTAACTTTCCGTTTTTTACTTCAGTTTCAATATAGGGTAATATGTTTTCCTCTCCTTTAAGAGTTATTGTGCCAACATTACCATCAACAAGATTTACATTAAAAGATCCACCAATGTTTACTTTTTCAAAAGAACTGATCGTTCTTGTTTTAGTAATAACTTTTCCGTTACCTTTAATTTTTTTAGAATTCCACCAGCTTTGAGCGTTAATTGTAAAAGAAGTTAAAATTAAAGCGATTATAAGAATTTGTTTTTTCATGTTGTTTATTTATTTGAATTAATTATATTTACTTTATATGGAGTCAAAATTTAATATTTATACCGTAGCATACATAGTAGCATGTTTTGCTTCTTTATTTTTTATAGATGCAGGCAGTTCTTTGGCAGAAATGAATCTTAAAATAACAGCATTAGTTGTTTTGGCGTTTATGTATATAGGTATCTCTAAAAAAATAGATTTTTGGTATATTTTAATTTTAATGACCTCTATTGCGGCCGATTCTTTTTTTGTTTACGATCCTGATTTTTTAATGCAAGGAGTTGTTTTGGTTTTGATTAATAGAATATTATACTTTATATTTTTAAGAAAGAAAATTGCCAAAATAAAATTAAGTTCATTACTTATTTACCTAATACCTGGTTTTGTTATTTTTGGAGTTATTTTATATATGTTTTCACCACATTTAAAAAACATGTTAAATATTCTTTTTGTAATATGTTTTTGCAACATTAGTTTAATAAGTATCGCTTATTTTAATTTTTTAAAAAATAATAATAAGAAAAATTTATTTTTTTTATTAGGTGTTTTTATGATTAGTGCAGGCGATTTTTTTATAGTATATAATAAGTATTTAGAGTATAATTTATTTTTTGTATTAGGTTATACAACTATTTATTATGTTGCTCGCTATTTAATTTGTTTTTCAGTTATTGAGGATAGAAATTAATCTTTAATATTGAAAGAAACTCCGCCGTATCTTGATTTTATACTAATTGTTGAATTGCTATTTTCTTTGCCAAAAAAGCCTTCGTAATATTTGTTTGTATTCTTTTTGATGCTTTTAAAAAACTCAACTTTATTTTCAGGATAATTAAACCCAGCATAGCCTAAATCGGCAGTAAAATTAAAACTATTATCATTAATAGTACCTATTTTAATACCTGCGTAGCTACCATCTATAGTTATGTTTTCAAAACCTTTTAAAACTTTAAAAACTTTAACGCTACCAAATTCGGTGTTAATTTTTAAGTTTTTTCTTAGTGTTCCTATTTTTATACCAGCATAATCAGAATTTCCTGTAATATTTGTTGCTTCGTTTACAGTGATACTTCCATAATCGCTATTAAATTTTACATTATTGGCAGTTTTTACTTTTACAGTTGAATAATCAGCACTGATATTTAAATCTTCAGTTTTTTTAATATCAATTTTAGAGTAATCAATATTTATGTTTCCTGATTTAATATAATCAATCTCAGATCCACCACAATAATCTAATTTTATAGTATTCGAATCGTTAAGTAACGCATCAATAATTATATTTCCATAATCACAATTTAAGTTAGCTTTACCTTCAAGTTTATCTAGTTCAATAGTACCATATTCGTTGTTTAAATCGGCATTATTAGTTCGTGGCATTTTTATAAAATAATTTATTTTATAATTAATATTATCATTGCCAAACCAGGTCCAGTTAGATTTTGTTTTACCAATTTTAGTTCGGGCTTCAACTAAGTTATTTGAGGCTTCAAACAATACATTAATTGCGTTTAATTTTTTATCAACATTATCAATATCATTCCCTTTTACAGTAATTTTAACGTTAATTTCAATACGATTTTTGTCCCATGTAGTTACGTTAACATCACCATATTTATTACTAATATATAAAGTTGCATTTTTAGCTACCGTAAAATTTTTACTAATGGTTTTACTTTTTTCGTGTTTCTTTTTATCGTTAGCTACCATTATGCTTGGTAATACTAAGAAAAGGAATATAATTTTATATAATTTCATCATCTAAAAGTTCTAATTTTGTAATATTTTTTTGTTGATCTAATTGTACTAATAGTTTATCTAGTACTTTTAATCTTTTTTGGTAATTGTTAATCATTTTTTGAATTACCTGACGCTTATTTTCTTTTTTTGCTAATTCATTAATGAGTGATTTGTAGCTGTCTTCTAAGTTTTCTATTTCATCTAAAGAATCTTCAATAACTCTTTCGGTTTCAATATTTCGATATCGTTCAACCTCTTTTAATTCTTGATTTATTGTTGTAACAAAAAAGCTTTGAGTTTCGGCCATTTTAGGTGAAACATCGGCTAAATCGTAGGTTTTTTGTTGTTGATAATTACCAAGGTAAAAACCTAAAACAAGTACAATAGATGCGGCAATACTCATCCAAAAAATGGGAGGTTTCCTATTTTTTTTTTGTTGTTGAAGCTTTCTTTGAAAACGATCTAAATGGCCTGAATGCGGCTCTAAAAGATCGAAATCATTTTCTTCAAAAAACTGATGTAGTTTATCGTCCATAAATTTCTGTTTTATTGGTATTGGCAAGTAATACTTGCTTTAATTTCTTTTTTGCTCTTGATATTGTTGTTCGCACATTTTCGTTTGTATAATTTAAAATTTGCGAAATTTCTTCATAATCATATCCTTCAATTAAATTTAAAGTTAAAACCACTCGATAATTTTCTTTTAGCTCATTTAAACTTTCTATAACCTGTTGTACGTTTAACGTGTTATAGTCAATTTCGGTTTCTTCGATTTCGTAATTAGGAATTACTTCCATTTTAACTTCATCGTAGCGGTTATTTTTTTTTAACTGCGTAAGACTTTTATTTACTACAATTTTTTTTAACCATGCTCCAAAAGCAACTTCACCTTTAAAACTATTTAACTTTGTAAAAGCAGTTAAAAAAGCTTCTTGCATTATATCTTCAGCTTCAAATTCATCTTTTAAAATGCGATATGCAGTATTATACATGGCTTTATAATAGCCATTGTATATTTGCATTTGTGCATTGCTATCGCCTTTTTTGCAGCGTTCAATTAGTTGGTTGATATGTGTTTTTTTAGACTCCAAAGAAATCATTCTATACTAATGACAAATTAACTTTTAATTTGTGACAGTTTTAGTTGATAAAAGTATAATTTTATTCATAAAATGTACAATAATATAGGTAACTATCTGTATTATAGGTAGCTATTTTTTAACATTATAAAAATAAATCAGCCGAAAAAAAACAAATCAAAAGATGTATATTTGGCATAATGATTGACAGTATAAAAATTATAGAATGCCCACGTGATGCAATGCAAGGAATTAAAAGTCATTTTATTTCTACAGAAGCAAAGGCAAAATATATTAATTCACTTTTAAAAGTAGGTTTTGATACTATAGATTTTGGAAGTTTTGTATCGCCGAAAGCAATTCCTCAAATGAGAGATACTGCCGAGGTTTTATCAAAATTAGATTTATCAACAACCAGAAGTAAGTTGTTAGCTATAGTAGCAAATGTAAGAGGTGCAAATGATGCCTCTCAGTTTGAAGAAATTAATTATTTAGGATATCCTTTTTCGATATCAGAAAATTTTCAAATGCGTAATACGCATAAAACGATTGAGCAATCAATTGATACATTAAAAGAAGTTTTAGCGATTGCAAGCAGAACGAATAAAGAAGTGGTAGCATATTTATCAATGGGTTTTGGAAATCCGTATGGAGATCCTTGGAATGTTGATATTGTTGGAGAATGGACAGAAAAACTATCTAATTTAGGTGTTAAAATATTATCTTTATCAGATACCGTTGGTACATCAACCCCAAAAGATATTGATTATCTGTTTTCTAACTTAATACCAAGTTACCCGCAAATTGAGTTTGGTGCACATTTACATACAACACCAACAAAATGGCACGAAAAAGTAGATAGCGCATTTAAAGCTGGTTGCCATCGTTTTGATGGAGCAATTAAAGGCTATGGAGGTTGCCCAATGGCAAAAGATGAATTAACGGGTAATATGCCAACTGAAAAGTTATTGTCATATTTTACAGCGCAAAAAGTAACAACAAATATAAAACCAATGAGTTTTGAAAGTGCTTACAACAAAGCACTTGAAGTTTTTTAAAATTATGAAGTTTAAAATTATTGTTTTTTTTTTATTAGCCTCTATATACTGTCAATCTCAAGCTGATGAGAGGATAGGTGTATGGCAAATTCAAAATGGTGTTTTAATAAAAAACAACTCTAATAAAAACGATATAGCCAATGATTATTGGGAAGAATTTTATGAAATTTTTCCTAAAGAATTAACCAGAAAATATATTAAAAGAATTCTTTTAATGACTGATGGTATTGATGAAAAAACAGGAGCACTTGTTTCTTTAAACTCTAGAAATGACAGATGGATGCTAGAGATTGATATTAGAGATGTAAATCTTAAAACTCGAAATAAAAAAAGGTTACATGAATCTATTTACACCATGGTTCATGAATTTGGGCATTTATTAACCTTAAATAAAACTCAAATAAGACCAACAAATAAAAGCAAACAGCAAGAAGGTGAATTGTATTTAACGCTTGAAGGTGAAGCTTATAAAAATAGTTATATAAATAGATTTGTTAACTTATTTTGGAAAGGAGCTTTATTAGATAGTTGGGATGTTATTCAAAGAGATTATTGTTTTACAGAAGCAAATTGTGTAAAGAAAAAATACGATTTGTTATATGTTAATAATGATACTGAATTTATTACTGATTATGCAGTTGAAAGCCCTGAAGAGGATATTGTTGAAAGCTGGACCGCCTTTGTATTAAGAGGTAAGGTTAGAAAACCGAGAACTATTGCTCAAAAAAAAATAAACTTTTTTTATCAATTTCCTGAGCTTGTAGAGTACCGAAAAATCATTAGACGTAATACACGTAAATATCTTCATTAGAATATGTAAATTTGTGTCGTTAAAAAAGGCTCAATGAAACAAATTACATATTTATTCTTAATTGCACTAGCTATTTTTGTAACTAGTTGTAAACCACAAAAAAATACAGATAAAACATACTTTAATATACTTCAATTAAACGATGTTTATGAAATAGCACCTATTCAAGGAGGTAAGTTTGGAGGGATGGCTAGAGTAGCGACTGTACATCAAAATTTATTAAAAGAAGAAAAAAATACCATGCTGGTTTTAGCAGGCGATTTTTTAAATCCCTCTTTACTTGGTACCATGAAAGTTAATGGAGCCAGAGTAAGAGGTAAACAAATGGTAGAAGTAATGAATGCCATGAATTTTGATTTAGTAGCTTTTGGTAATCACGAATTTGATTTAAGTTATACAAATTTACAAGAGCGATTAAATGAAAGTAACTTCGATTGGATTTCAGCAAACGTATTGCATAATCAAAATGGTACAAAAAAGCATTTTCATAAAGTTGTTAATGGTACAAAAGTTTCTTTAAAAGACGCTTATATTAAAGAATTTGATAATCCAGATGGCACAAAACTAAAAGTTGGTTTTATAAGTGTATGCATTCCTTCAAATCCTAAAAGTTACGTGTACTACGGAGATATGTATCAGGAAATTAAAAGATCGTATAACGAAATTAAAGATAAAGTAGATCTTGTAATTGGGTTAACACACTTATCGTTAACTCAAGATAAAAAAGTAGCAGAATTGCTGCCTAACGTGCCTTTAATAATGGGAGGGCACGAGCATGCTAATAGTTATGATAAAGTAGGAGAAACGGTTATTGCTAAAGCAGATGCTAATGCGAAAACGGCATATATTCATCGGTTTGAATACGATTTAAAAACTAAAAAAGTACAGTTAAAATCAGAATTAAAAGAAATTAATGATCAAATAATTGCTGATAAAAAAGTAGCATTAATTGTTGATAAATGGCAAAAAGTACTAAAAACAAAAATTCAGGATATTGTAAAAAACCCGTACCAAGTAATTTTTAAAGCTAAAACACCTTTAGATGCAAAAGAATCATCTATAAGAAGTATGCAAACCAATATGGGCGAAATTATTACAAAAGCAATGAGTTTTGCGTATGATAATACTGTTGATTGCGCTATTGTTAACGGAGGTTCTGTTCGTATTGACGATGAACTTGCAGGTGATGTAAATATGGTTGATATATTTAGAGTTTTACCCTATGGAGGTGCTATTTTAAAGGTTGATATAAAAGGGAATTTATTAAAAGATGTTTTAGAATTTGGACATAAATCTGCTGGTACAGGAGCGTATTTACAACGTTACAACGCAAGTAAAGTAGCAGGTGAGTGGCTAGTTAAAAGCAAACCTATTGTAAATGATAAAGTTTATAAAGTTGCCTTTTCTGATTATTTACTTAGAGGACTTGATATACCTATTTTATCAGCTAAAAATCCAGCAGTTATTACTGTTTACAAACCAGAATCATCAAAAGAGCTAAGTTTTGATATCCGTAAGGCGGTTATAACTTACCTTAAAAATCAATAATGTTTTAGTTTTTAAATAATTAAAGATTAACAAACTTAAATACATAAAGTTTATTTAAAATAAATCTTAATAAACTTTGTGTAATTGTTAAACTCTGTTAAATTTGCACTCGTAAATAAAAAATTATTTAAAATTAATCTAAATAAAATGAAAAAAGTATTTTTCGCATTATTAGCAGGAGCATCATTATTTGCAACAGCACAATCTGCGCCACAGGATAGTATTCCTACAAATCCGCAAAATCAAAAAAATGCGGCACAACGTATTTTATCATCAAACTTAAGTCAAAAAGGTTTAACTGTTGGTGGTTATGCTGAAACTCATTATAACAGAGCTACAGGTAAAAATGCAAAGTTAGATGTACACAGAATGGTAATGTTGTTAGGATATAAGTTTAATGATCGTACACAATTTATTACAGAAATTGAGTTTGAGCATGTAAAAGAAGTATTTATTGAACAAGCTTTTTTACAATATAGTTTAAACGACAATGTAAATTTAAGAGCTGGTTTAATGTTAGTACCAATGGGTATTGTAAATGAATATCATGAACCAACTACTTTTAATGGAGTTGAAAGACCAAGTATGGATAAATCAATTATCCCTTCTACTTGGAGAGAAATCGGTTTAGGAGTTTCTGGTAGATGGGATGAAGCATCTTTACGTTACCAAGCTTATATGTTTAATGGTTTTTTATCTGATAATGGAGGAAAATATTTAGGCGGAAGTAATGGTTTTAGAAACGGTCGTCAAAAAGGAGCGGAATCTATGATGAATAATGTAAACTTTTCTGGTAAGTTAGATTATTACGGATTACCAGGTTTACGTTTAGGATTATCAGGATATTTTGGAAGAACACAGTCTGATAATGCAATAGAAGATATTAGCGGAGCAGATGTAGGTATAGCAATGTTAGGTTTAGATGCTCGTTATGCGTATCAACGTTTTACAGCTCGTGGTCAGTTTATTCACGCAAGTGTTTCAGATAGCGAAGAATATAATACACTTTATGGTTCTGACTTAGGAAGCGCTTTACAAGGTTGGTATGTAGAAACAGCTTATAATTTATTACCACAAGATAAAGAACAGCAGTTATATGCTTTTGCTCGTTACGAAGATTATAATACACATGCATCAACAGATGGAGGTTTAGCAAAAAACTTAGCGTACGATCGTGATGAATGGACGTTTGGTTTAACATACAAAATTGCTCCAGGTGCAGCTATAAAAGCAGATTATCAATTTAAAAATGATGCAGTAGCAGGAAGCAAAACAATAAAACAATTAAACTTAGGTTTTGGTGTTTGGTTTTAATCATTATTATTAGAAGTTTGTTATTTTTTGTGAAAATCGAATCAAGTTTTTATAATTTGGTTCGATTTTTGTTTTTTATTTAGACTAATTCTAATATTTTTGCAATATGAAAATGCGACTATTTTTACCTTTCTTATTATTGATAACCTCCATAGGATTGTTATCATTTAGTATTCCTAAAAAACTAAAGAAAAAAGTAGAGAAGGAAATTAAAAAGACATTTGATGTTGAGAATTTTGAGATAACGAAAATCATTATTGCAGATTCAATTAATAAACAATTAAATAAAAAGATAAGAGAAGATAATTTATTTAAAATATCGGTAGAAAAAAAGATTGTAGGCTATGCTTATATTGATAAAGCACCTAGTAAAACTGATGAATTTGATTATTTAATTCTTTTAGATGAAGCGTTAATTGTAGTAAAAACTAAAATATTAATTTATCGTGAAGATTACGGTGGCGAAATAGGAAGTAAACGTTGGTTAAAACAATTTATAGGTAAAACCGCTAACGATAAATTAAAATACGAAAAAGATATTATAGCCATTTCAGGAGCAACAATATCAGCGTCTTCAATGACAATTGCAGTGAATAATTTTCTTCAAAATTTAGAAATCCTTAATAAAAATAAAGTATTGTAAATGCAAGTTCACGGTGTAATTCATCAATTTCCGAAAGAAATAAAATTATTAATACTCGCTTTTGTTTGCACCTTAAGTATTGGTTTTTTTGGCGGAATATCATTTGTTAGAGATACAACAAATTCTAATCCAACAGGAATAGAAGAGCGTTATTTAGGGAATGAAGATGTAGAAGAGGCTACTACCATGAAGTTTAAAAAATCGGCAGGAGAAATCAAAACAATGGTGCATAATCATATTTTATCACTCTCTGTAATTTTCTTTTTGTTGGCAATTATTTTAGCTACAACAAGTATTAATAAAAAGCTAAAGTTGTTTTTAATGATTGAACCTTTTGTGTCAATAATTAGCACCTTTGGTGGAATTTATTTAATGTGGACAGGAATTACCTGGATGAAATATGTTATTATGATTTCTGGGTTATTTATGACTCTTTCATTCGGAATGGCTGTTTTAATGATTTTTAATCAATTGATTTTTAAAAAGAAGTTAACTTTAGAATAAAGTGTACACAAACAATTTTCATTTTTAAAACTAAATATTTAATAAATGGATTTATCTGCAAATTTTTGGGGAAAGAAATACACATCTAATAAAATTGGATGGGACTTAGGAGTAGTTTCTCCACCTTTAAAAGCTTATTTTTATCAATTAGAAAATAAAGAGCTAAAAATTTTAATTCCTGGAGGAGGAAATTCTTACGAAGCAGAATATCTTTTTAATAACGGATTTAAAAATGTTTTTGTAGTTGATATTTCTAAAGAACCTTTAAATAACTTAAAAAAAAGAGTTCCAAATTTTCCTTCAACACAATTAATTAATGCTAATTTTTTTGATATAGATTCTACTTTTGATTTAATAATTGAACAAACTTTTTTTTGTGCAATTGACCCGAATTTACGTGAAAAATATGCTTCAAAAATGAATGATTTGCTTAGTAAAAACGGAAAATTAGTAGGTTTGTTATTTGATGCAAAATTAAATGAAGATCATCCGCCTTTTGGAGGCTGTAAAGAAGAGTATAGTACTTATTTTAAACCTTATTTAAATATTGCTAAAATGGAATCTTGCTATAATTCTTATCACAATAGAAAAGGTATGGAGTTATTTGTGATACTCCAGAAAAAATAATTTTTTACATAAAAATTAAATTATAGACTAAGAGAGTTTCAAACTACTATTTTTAATTTCCTTTTATACGTGCCCATAATTGGGAAAGTAACTTTTTTCCATCGCGTTTATCTTTAGGCTCTTCAGTAAATTGAATATTACCTATATCATCTTCAGTAATTTTATATTTAAAAACAAAGTTTTGAGAGTTTGGTGCCAAACTTAAAAGGCCAAATCGTAAGTCATTATAATAAAGGATATCCTTCTTTTTTGTAATAGTATACCAACCTTCTGAAATAGTAATCATTTCTTTTATTTTTTGATTATTAGCTAAACTCCCTAATAAATGATGATTTTTTTTATAAGAATCAAAAGTAATAGGTTGTGTGTCAAAAAATGAATAATTGGCTAATAGATATGCCTTTTCTGTTTCTATATTAGCGCTCCATAAAACGGTATTCATTGGAGAAGGTCTGGTATTTAATTGTAAATATGATATGTTTTGTGTTTTTAAAGCAGCTTCAAATTGATTGAAAGCCATCCATTTAAAAAAAAATGTAAGTATTAAGTAAGTAGAGCTAGCTATTAAGCCAATTTTATTATAAAACTGTCGTTTCTTAGAGGTTCGTTTTTGCCTCATAGCCAATAGTAGAAAAACTAAAAAAGGCATTGTGTAAAGCGGATCGATAACAAAAATTGTTTTAAATGCTAACCGAATATCAAAAGGCCAAAAAAACTGCGTTCCCCAAGTGGTATGAGCATCTAAAATAGGATGTGTTATAAAAGCCCAGAAAAATAACCAAGACCAACTTTTAAAATTATTATATTTCTCATAACGAGAAACCAACCAACCAAAAACAGGAGCGAAGAGTACAGAAAAGAGTATGGAGTGTGTAAATCCACGATGAATATTAAGAGCCGTAACTGTATCCGTAAAATAAGAAGCGAGCACATCTAAATCAGGAATTGTTCCTGCAATTGCACCATAAAACATGGCTTTGTTTCCTGTTTTTTTACCTAAAACAGCTTCGCCAACTGCGGCACCTAATATTATTTGAGTAAGAGAATCCATATAATAAACAAAAGTAAGGCATGTATGCTAAACAAAGCATACTACTTTAGTTTTTATAGGTGCATACTTTAAGTTAAAGTATAAAATGAGTTCTAAAGGAAAATTATTTTGTTAACCTTATTTTTAATTTAGGTTTCAACTATTTATAGTATATTTGCACGTAATTAATTAACAACACACAAAATTAATTGCACATGCAAGCTCATCAATCAAAAATAGTAGGCGAAGGTTTAACGTATGACGACGTTTTATTAGTGCCAGCTTACTCAGAAATACTTCCAAGAGAAGTTTCTATCCAAACAAAATTCACCAAAAATATTACAATAAATGTACCAATAGTATCAGCAGCAATGGATACAGTTACCGAATCTGCAATGGCAATAGCAATGGCTAGAGAGGGAGGAATTGGTGTTTTACATAAAAATATGACCATTGAGCAACAAGCTCAAGAAGTTCGTAAAGTAAAACGTGCAGAGAGCGGTATGATTATCGATCCCGTAACTTTACCATTAACAGCAATAGTATTAGACGCTAAAATGTTAATGAAGGAACATAGTATTGGTGGTATTCCGATTGTTGATGAAAAAGGTACCTTAGTAGGAATTGTTACCAATCGTGATTTACGTTTTGAAAAAAATAACGAACGCCCAATTATTGAAGTAATGACAGCTGATAATTTAGTTACAGTTGCAGAAGGTACTTCATTAAAAGATGCTGAGGTAATTTTGCAACAAAACAAAATAGAAAAGTTACCTGTTGTTAATAATGATGATAAGCTAGTAGGTTTAATTACTTTTAGAGATATAACAAAGTTAACACAAAAGCCAACCGCTAATAAAGATACTTACGGACGTTTACGTGTTGCAGCAGCATTAGGAGTAACAGCTGATGCTGTTGATAGAGCAGCAGCTTTAGTAAATGCAGGCGTAGATGCAGTAATTATTGATACAGCACATGGGCACACAAAAGGCGTAGTTGCGGTTTTAAAAAATGTTAAAGAAAAGTTTCCTAAATTAGATGTAATTGTAGGTAATATAGCAACACCAGAAGCAGCAAAATATTTAGTAGAAGCTGGAGCAGATGCTGTAAAAGTTGGTATCGGACCAGGCTCAATTTGTACAACTCGTGTAGTTGCAGGTGTAGGTTTTCCTCAGTTTTCAGCAGTATTAGAGGTTGCTGCAGCTATTAAAGGATCTGGTGTTCCGGTTATTGCTGATGGAGGAATTCGTTATACAGGTGATATTCCTAAAGCAATTGCCGCAGGAGCTGATTGTGTAATGTTAGGTTCATTGCTAGCAGGAACAAAAGAAAGTCCAGGAGAAACAATTATTTTCGAAGGAAGAAAGTTTAAATCATATAGAGGAATGGGATCTGTTGAAGCAATGAAACAAGGTTCTAAAGATCGTTATTTTCAAGATGTTGAAGATGATATCAAAAAATTAGTGCCAGAAGGTATTGTAGGTCGTGTACCTTATAAAGGTGAGTTAGTAGAAAGTATTCATCAATTTGTAGGAGGTTTACGTGCAGGTATGGGATATTGTGGGGCTAAAGATGTTGAAACACTTAAAAATACAGGTAAATTTGTACGAATTACTGCAAGCGGAATTAATGAAAGTCATCCGCATGATGTTGCAATTACTAAAGAAGCACCAAATTATAGTAGAAGATAATTTACTGATAAACATTATATTTGAAACTCTGTTAATAACTAAATTAACAGAGTTTTTTATTTTTACATAGTAAATACTATTTTAGCTGAGACTTCAATTTCCTTAAACTTTATGGCTCAAGAAACAAAATATACCGAAGATAATATACGCTCGCTCGATTGGAAAGAACATATTCGAATGCGTCCAGGAATGTATATTGGAAAGTTAGGAGATGGTACCTCACCAGATGATGGAATTTATATTTTGGTAAAAGAGGTTTTAGATAACTCTATTGACGAATTTGTAATGGGTACAGGAAAAACGATTGAGGTTTCTGTGCAAGGCGAAAAAGTAATTGTAAGAGATTATGGTCGTGGTATTCCGTTAGGTAAAGTAGTAGATGTTGTATCTAAAATGAATACAGGTGGTAAGTATGATTCTCGTGCCTTTAAAAAATCAGTAGGATTAAACGGGGTAGGAACTAAGGCGGTAAATGCTTTGTCTACTTTTTTTAGAGTAGAGTCTACTCGTGATGGAAAATCAGCATCTGCAGAATTTGAAAAAGGCGAGTTAGTTAATCAAGATTTACTGGAAGAAACTTCGCGAAGAAGAGGAACCAAAGTTACCTTTATTGCCGATAACTCAATCTTTAAAAATTATAAATACCGTCCTGAATATATTATTCGATTATTAAAGAATTATGTATACTTAAATCCGGGGTTGACAATTGTTTTTAATGGCGAAAAATTTCACTCTAAAAACGGATTAAAAGATTTATTAGAAGATAACAATAATCAAGATGATATGTTGTATCCAATAATACATTTACGAGGAGATGATATTGAAGTTGCCATTACACATAGTAAAACACAATATTCAGAGGAATATCATTCGTTTGTAAACGGGCAGCACACTACGCAAGGAGGTACACATCAAGCAGCATTTAGAGAAGCAATAGTTAAAACCATCCGTGAGTTTTATGGTAAAAACTTTGATGCTTCTGACGTTCGTAAATCAATAATTTCGGCAATTGCAATTAAAGTAATGGAACCCGTTTTTGAAAGTCAAACAAAAACAAAGTTAGGTTCTACCGAAATGGGAGGTGATTTACCAACAGTTCGTACTTATATTAACGATTTTATAAAAACAAAACTTGATAATTTTTTACACAAAAATGTAGAGATTGCTGATAAACTTCAGAAAAAAATCATTCAAGCAGAAAAAGAAAGAAAAGAACTTTCGGGTATTCGAAAACTTGCAAAAGACAGAGCAAAGAAAGCAAGTTTGCACAATAAAAAATTACGTGATTGTCGCATTCATTTAGGCGATATTAAAAAAGAAAATCATTTAGATACTACGTTGTTTATTACCGAGGGGGATTCGGCTTCGGGTTCTATTACAAAATCACGAAACGTAAACACGCAAGCAGTTTTTAGCTTAAAAGGAAAGCCGCTAAATTCTTACGGGCTGAGTAAAAAAATTGTATACGAAAACGAAGAGTTTAATTTATTACAAGCCGCTTTAAATATTGAAGACGGATTAGAAGATTTGCGGTATAATAATATTGTAATAGCTACCGATGCCGATGTAGATGGTATGCATATTCGTTTATTATTAATTACTTTCTTTTTACAGTTTTTTCCTGAAGTAATAAAAGAAAGGCATTTGTATATTTTAGAAACGCCGTTATTTAGAGTTCGAAATAAAAAAGAAACGATATACTGTTATTCTGAAGATGAAAAACGAGCAGCGATTGATAAGTTAAGAGGAAAACCAGAAATAACGCGATTTAAAGGATTGGGTGAGATTTCGCCAAATGAGTTTGTGCATTTCATTGGTGATGATATTCGTTTAGATCCTGTAATGTTAGATAAAGAAATGTCGATAGAGCAAATGCTAGAATTTTATATGGGGAAAAACACCCCTGATAGACAAAAATTTATCATCGAAAACTTAAAAGTAGAGTTAGATGCAATTGAAGAAGTGTAAAAAGAACGTTTTAGTTAGTTAAAAAAGAAAATGAATAAAGAACGAAGAGTAAGAATATACTTAATAATAGCTTTTACAATCTTTTTTATTAATTTATTAAATGTTGATGTAGCTAATTTAAGCTGGGAAAGTAATAGTAAACATTATATAAATATGCTAGTAGCGGCATTAGTTTTTACGACCATTTTTATCCTTAATAAAAAAAACAATAACTCTTAAAAGAATCCCCATTGTTAAATGAGTGAAGAAAATAATAATTACGAACACGACGAAGAATTAAATCAACCAATTGAAAATACAGAAACGATAACCAAAGTTACCGGAATGTATAAAGAATGGTTTTTAGATTACGCTTCGTATGTAATTTTAGAAAGAGCTGTTCCGTCGTTAGAAGACGGTTTAAAACCGGTACAACGTAGAATAATGCATTCTATGAAAGACCTTGATGATGGGCGTTACAATAAAGTAGCTAATATTGTAGGGCATACCATGCAGTACCACCCGCATGGAGATGCTTCAATTGCTGATGCGATGGTGCAAATTGGTCAGAAAGAATTACTGATTGATATGCAAGGTAACTGGGGAAATATCTTAACAGGAGATAGAGCGGCAGCATCAAGATATATTGAAGCACGTTTATCAAAATTTGCCTTAGATGTTGTTTTTAATCCAAAAACGACCGAATGGAAACAATCGTATGATGGTAGAAGAAAAGAACCGATAGATTTACCCGTAAAATTTCCTTTATTACTAGCACAAGGGGCAGAGGGAATTGCAGTAGGTTTATCAACCAAAATATTACCGCACAATTTTAATGAATTAATTGATGCTTCTATAAAATATTTAAAAGGAAGAAGCTTTACCATAGTCCCTGATTTTTTAACAGGCGGAATTGCCGATTTTACCAATTATAATGATGGTAAACGAGGAGGGAAGGTTCGAGTGCGTGCAAAAATATCTCAATTAGATAAAAAAACATTAGTCATTACCGAGGTGCCGTTTGGTACTACAACTTCGTCATTAATAGATAGTATTTTAAAAGCAAATGATAAAGGTAAAATCCGTATTAAAAAAATAGAAGACAATACGGCTGCAAATGTTGAGATTTTAGTGCATTTACCACCAAATGTATCGCCAGATAAAACAATTGATGCTTTATATGCATTTACAAATTGTGAAAATTCTATTTCGCCTTTATGCTGTACAATTCAAAATAACACGCCTGTTTTTTTAGGAGTATCAGAATTGTTAAAACACTCAACCGATTTAACAGTTAATTTATTAAAAAGAGAACTTGAAATTCAATTAAATGAATTACAAGAACAATGGCATTTTGCATCATTAGAGCGAATTTTTATTGAGAATAGAATTTATCGTGATATTGAAGAGGTTGATACTTGGCAAGGTGTTATCGAAGCAATTGATGCAGGTTTACAACCACATATAAAACATTTAAAACGTGCCATTACTGAAGAAGATATTGTTCGATTAACAGAAATTAGAATAAAAAAAATATCAAAGTTTGATATTGATAAAGCAAAGCAGTTTATTGAAAGCTTAGAAGATAAAATAGCAGTAGTTAAAAATCATTTAGCTAATTTAATCGAATTTGCAATCGATTATTTTAAAGACTTAAAAACGAAATACGGGAAGGGAAAAGAACGTAAAACTGAAATTAGAATATTTGATGATATTGTAGCTACAAAAGTAGTAATGCGTAATACCAAACTGTATGTAAACAGAGAAGAAGGGTTTATAGGGACTTCACTAAAAAAAGACGAATATGTTACCGATTGTGCAGATATTGATGATGTAATTGTTTTTAGAGATAATGGATCAATGATGGTTACCAAAGTAGCCTCTAAAACCTTTGTAGGTAAAGGAATTATTCATTTAGCTATTTTTAAGAAAAAAGATAAACGTACCGTTTTTAATATGATTTATATAGATGGGGCTAAAGGACCATCGTATATGAAGCGATTTAATGTTACCTCGGTTACTAGAGATAAAGAATACCTGTTAGCAAATAACAATCCTAAATCAAAATTATTATATTTTACAGCAAACCCTAATGGAGAAGCTGAAGTAGTAACTGTAAATTTACGAGCAGTTGGAAGTGTAAAAAAACTAAAATGGGATATTGATTTTGCAGATTTATCCGTAAAAGGTCGTAGTGTACGAGGTAATTTAGTTAGTAAATACAGTGTAAAAAAAATAGATTTTAAAGAAGCAGGAGTATCAACATTAAAACCACGTAAAATTTGGTTTGATGATGCCGTACAGCGTTTAAATGTTGATGGTAGAGGTGAATTACTTGGCGAGTTTAAAGCAGAAGATAAAATTTTAATAGCTACACAATCAGGTAAAATTAAAGCAGTATCTCCAGACTTATCAATGCATTTTGATAATGATATGATTGTGTTGGAAAAATGGAAACCTAAAAAACCGATTTCAGCAATTTATTTTGATGGAGAAAAAGAACGCTATTATGTAAAACGTTTTTTAATTGAAACAGTTGATAAAGAAGAAATTTTTGTTACTGAAAGTGAAAAATCGAAATTAGAAATCATAGCTACTGATTACAGACCAATGGCTGAGGTTATTTTTTCAAAGCGTAGTTTGGATAAGTTAACAGTAAACTTTGAAGATTTTATCGCTATAAAAGGTATTAAAGCACAAGGTAACCAGTTAACTACAGATAAAATTCGAACGGTGAATTTATTAGATTCTTTACCATATAGCGAACCGGAAGAAGAGAAAGTAGAAGATATTGAGGTAAATGAAGATGAAGAAATTACCGAAAATAATTTAGCTTTAGAAGTAGAGGAAGTATCGCAAAAAGAGTTTGTAAAATCTAAAGAAGATAAGGCAAAAAAAGCCTTAGAGCGTGCGCTTCAAAAAAAGAAAAAAACGACAAGTGAAGATGATGAAAATCAAACCGAATTATTTTAATGGATAAATTTTTTCCTTACCAATTTAATTTAGACTCCTTTTTAGGTGTTTTGAGTTATGTATTAGTTGTAATGCTTGTTGTGTGGGTGTTATCAAGAATTGCTCGTTATATTATTATTCAAATAATCAAACGAAAAAAGATTGACCGCTATGGAAAAACAAGTATTTTATTTTTTCGTAATTCAGTAAAGTTTTTTTTAGGAGTTTTTGGTATTGTTTATATTATAATGACAGTACCGGCTTTTAGAAGTCAAGCAGCTTTAATTTTTTCTGGAGCGGGTATTTTAGCCGCAATTATTGGTTTTGCAGCACAAGCAGCTTTATCTAATTTAATAGCAGGAGCTTTTATTGTTATATTTCGCCCGTTTAGAGTGGGAGACTATATTAAGTTAGATGAAACTAGAGTAGGTATTGTTGAAGATATCACTTTACGACATACCGTAATTAATAATTTTGAAAATAAGCGATTGATAATCCCTAATTCGGTAATTAGCACCGATTCTGTTTTAAATCATACGATTGAAGATTCTCATGTATTAAGTTTTAACAATTTTAAAATAGGCTTAAAAGCAGATATTGATTTAGTTAAGAAAATTATTCAGGAAGAAGCAATTAAATTACCAACAGTTATAGATTACAGAACGCCAGAACAAGTAATGGCAGATGCACAACAGGTAGATATTCGTGTAATAGATGTTCATATAGATCATATACACATGCGTGCTTATGTTTGGTTAAATGAGCCTTTTAAAGAATTTAAAACAAAATGTGCTTTAAAAGAAGCGGTACATAAACGCTTTTTAGCAGAAGGAGTTGCTTTACCTATACCTATTTATAAGTTAGCAAAATCATAATTTATTTTTTAAACAAAAATCCTAAGCCAACTCTACTTAAAAACTTTTTTTCGAAAGCCCAAAAGAATTTAAACTGTCCAAAAAACCAGCCAACTAAAGGTAATGTTGTTTGGTAGATAGGAAAAATAAGTAAAATACGTAGCGGCCAATAAACCCAAGGAGAAGTAGTTTCTGGAGAAAGTCCAAAAAAAGCGGTGATAGGTTTTGCAATCCAAGTAGCAAACGAACCGTTAATAGAAAATACAATTATTACAGCAATTACATCCCAAGTGGTTTTTAAACCCCAACGTTGTTTTAGTTTTTCCATGAGGGCAAAAGTAATTAAAAGAAAAAGGGTAAACAAATGTTTACCCTTTTTGATATTTTTATTATTAACTTAATAAAAACAACTTTTTTTTTAAGAATTATAGTAGTTTAAACTTTCAATAATTAATTGGCTTGAAACTTTACAATCAATTTTAAAATCTTCATAATTATTTAAAAGCACAAAGTTAATTTCGCCACCAATATTTTTCTTGTCATGTTTCATTAACTCCATAATTGAAGAAAAATCATCTTCTAAAATTGCTGTTTTACCATAAATAGCAATGATAGACTTTTTAATTTCTTGAAGTTTATCAATAGGGAAATCTAAAATTTTAGAAGAAAGATAGGCTTCACAAACCATTCCTATAGCTATTGCTTCACCGTGTGTTAAATTTTGTTTTGTTTGATTTTCTAAAAAATAAGATTCTATTCCATGACCAATGGTGTGTCCCCAATTTAAAACTTTACGAACATTTTGTTCTTTAGGATCTTTTAAAACAACTTCGTTTTTAATTTCGATAGAACGATGAATTAAATCGATAATATTTAAATCTGAATTATCTTTTATTTCATTAAATAAACGAATATCGTGCGTCATACCGTATTTAATAATTTCTGCCGTACCAGATCTAATTTCACGAGCAGGAAGTGTATGTAAATACTCCGGATCTAAAACAATCATTTTAGGATTAGCAAACAAACCTATTTGATTTTTTAAAACACCTAAATCAATTCCTGTTTTTCCGCCAACAGAAGCATCAACCATAGAAAGCAATGTAGTGGGGATGTTAATAAAATCAATTCCTCTTTTAAAAGTTGAGGCAACAAAACCACCTAAATCGGTAATAACACCGCCACCTAAGGTAATTAATAAACTTTTTCTGTCGGCACCTAATTCGGTCATTGCATTCCAAACACCTACACAAGTTTCAATATTTTTATGAACTTCGCCAGCATCAATCTGAATAACTTCAATCGTTTTATCAGTTTCTAATAATTGTATAAAGCGAGGATAACAGTGAGTAAGTGTATTATCATCAACTAAAATAAAAATAGATGAATAATTATTACTGCTAATTATTGTTGCTAATTCAGTATACGCTTTTTCATTAAAATGTATAGGGTATGTTGCTGCTTGGATAGAAGTCATTTTAATCTAAATTTAAAGCGAAAATAAATAGAAAAAATTAAAATATATCATGTAGGACATTTATATTTGTATGAACAATTTTAAAAATAAAACGACTTCAGAAATGAGACTTTTTAACAATACAGAAACGGCTTTTAAATTAAAATCAGATTCAGAATTAGAACGTGCGTATTTTTTGTTTAAAATGATACAAAATCAACCAATGGTTCGTATTGGTACAGCGGTAACTAATTTTGCATTAAAAGCACATTTGCCAGTTGAAGGCTTAATAAGATCTACTGTTTTTGATCATTTTTGTGGAGGAGTTACTGAAGATGATTGTTTACCTAATATTGAAAACATGCACGAGAAAGGAAATGTGCATAGTATTTTAGATTATTCGGTTGAAGGAAAAGAAGATGAAGCACAGTTTGATGATGCGTTAAATATGACGTTAAAAACGATTGATTTTGCTGAAGAAAAAAAATCGATTCCTTATGCAGTTTTTAAACCAACTGGTTTTGGGCGTTTTGCTTTATATCAAAAATTAACAGAAAAAAAAGAATTAACTGTTGATGAGAAATCAGAATGGATTAGAGTTTTAGAGCGTTTTCATACGGTTTGTAAAGCTGCGGTAAAAAAAGATGTTCCGTTATTAATTGATGCAGAAGAAAGTTGGATGCAAGCAGCTGCTGATGATTTAATTGAAGAATTAATGGAAATCTACAATAAAGAAAAAGCAATTGTATTTAATACCTTACAAATGTATCGTCATGATCGTATGGATTATTTACGTGATTTATATAAAAAAGCACACCAAAAAGGATATCATATTGGTATGAAAGTGGTACGTGGAGCTTATATGGAAAAAGAGCGAGAACGTGCAGAAGAAAAAGGATATAAATCGCCAATATGTAAAGATAAACAAGCTACTGACGATAATTATAATGAGGCCATACGTTTTATGATGGAGCATAAAAATATGGCAATATTTGCAGGAACTCATAATGAAGAGAGTTCATTTTTATTAATGAATTTAGCAAAAGAATATAAAATTGCTAGTAATGATAACCGTATGTGGTTTGGACAGTTATATGGAATGAGCGATCATATTAGTTTTAATTTAGCAAAAGAAGGATATAATGTTGCTAAATATGTACCTTTTGGTCCTGTACGAGATGTAATGCCATACTTAATTCGTAGAGCAGAAGAAAATACTTCGGTAGCAGGACAAACATCAAGAGAGCTTAATTTACTAAAAATAGAAAGAAAGCGCCGTAAATTATAATGAATACGGTTGATGAAATAAAGGAAGCTATTCAAAAAAATAAAAAACGATTAGCAAAAGAACTTCAAGAAAGTAAAGAATTGATTTTTTTAATAAAAAAATCAATTACTACCAGCTTGTCTGATGAAGAAAAAAATAAAGTAAAAACTCAAACCTTAGATATATGTAAAGCAATACCTGCTTTTGCTGTATTTATGTTGCCAGGAGGCGCTTTATTATTGCCTTTATTAATAAAATTGATACCCGATATTTTACCAAGTTCCTTTAGAGAAGATGATGAAGTGTTAGAAGAATAAAAATAATTCATCATCACTTATAGTATTCATTTATAAAACACTATTTTTGCAGCTTCAAAAACGAGCAAGAATGCAACCAATTAGAAACATCGCTATTATAGCACACGTTGATCACGGTAAAACTACCTTGGTAGATAAGATTATAGATCAAGCAAAAGTTTTAGACGAACGTAAAGAACGTACTGATTTATTGTTAGATAATAACGATTTAGAGCGCGAAAGAGGAATTACAATTCTTTCTAAAAACGTATCAGTAAACTATAAGAACACAAAAATCAATGTAATTGATACTCCTGGTCACGCCGATTTTGGTGGAGAAGTAGAGCGTGTATTAAAAATGGCAGATGGTGTTTTATTGTTAGTAGATGCTTTCGAAGGGCCAATGCCACAAACTCGTTTTGTATTAGGGAAAGCCTTAGAGTTAGGATTAACGCCTATTGTTGTTGTAAACAAAGTAGATAAAGAAAACTGTACTCCTGATATCGTTCATGAAAAAGTTTTTGATTTAATGTTTGCTTTAGAAGCTACTGAAGAGCAGTTAGATTTTACAACCGTTTATGGTTCTGCAAAGAATAACTGGATGAGTACTGACTGGAAAAATGAAACAGATAATATCGTACCTTTATTAGATGCTGTATTAGAATCTATTCCAGAAACTAAGTACAACGAAGGTACACCTCAAATGCAAATTACATCGTTAGATTTTTCTTCTTTTACAGGAAGAATTGCTATCGGACGTATTTTTAGAGGAGATTTAGAAGCTGGTAAAGACTATATGTTATGTAAAGCTGATGGATCTACTAAAAAAGTAAGAATTAAAGAACTACACGTATTCGAAGGAATGGGTAAAGTTCAGGTAGATAAAGTTCCTTGTGGAGATATTTGTGCTATTACAGGTATTGAAGGATTTGAAATTGGTGATACAATTGCTGATTTAGAGAACCCAGAAGCATTACCAAGAACAGAAATTGATCAACCTACCATGAGTATGTTGTTTACAATTAACAACTCACCTTTCTTTGGTAAAGAAGGTAAATTTGTAACTTCTCGTCACTTACGTGATCGTTTATTTAAAGAATTAGAAAAGAATTTAGCTTTAAAAGTTGAAACTACAGATTCTGAAGATAAATTTAATGTTTACGGTCGTGGAGTATTACACTTATCTGTATTGATTGAAACAATGCGTCGTGAAGGTTATGAATTACAAGTAGGTCGTCCTCAGGTAATTATTAAAGAAATTGATGGTAAAAAACACGAACCAATGGAAACATTGTCTATCGATGTGCCAGAAGATGTTGCCTCTAAAGCTGTAAACTTAGTTTCTTTACGTAAAGGAGATTTAATGGTTATGGAGCCTAAAGGAGATTTACAACATTTAGAATTTACAATTCCATCTCGTGGATTGATAGGTTTACGTAACAAAATTTTAACAGCAACTTCAGGTCAAGCAATTATAAATCACCGTTTTTCTGAATACGGACCTTATAAAGGAGATTTTAGTGAAGACGTAAAAGGAGCTATTGTATCTGCAGCAGCAGGTAAAGCAACAGCTTATGCTTTAGATAGATTACAAGATAGAGGTAAATTTTTTATTGATATTAATCAAGAAATTTACATAGGTCAAGTAATTGGAGAAAATAGTAAGGCAGACGATATGGCTGTAAACTTAGTTAAAGGAAAGCAATTAACAAACATGCGTAAATCTGGTACAGATGACGCTATGAAAATTGCTCCGAAAATAGATTTTTCTTTAGAAGAATGTATGGAATACATTAAAGGAGATGAATATTTAGAAGTAACTCCAGAAAGTTTACGTATGCGTAAAATTACTTTTAAAGCGTAATTTTTAAAAATTATCCATAAAAAAACCACCTGAATAAGGTGGTTTTTTTATGCGTAATAGTTTGTGATATTAAAAAAATAAAAAACTATCAAAACGTATAAGGGGATATCGTTATTGATAGTTTTTATAAGTTGTATTATTAATTATGGGGAGTAATTAATAAAAGGGAGTTTTTAATTAGGGGGGTAATTAAAAAGAGTTACTAATTATGGGGGTAACTAATAAGCTCGGTACAAATATATGCGTAAAAAGAGTAGATGATATTACTGTAGTAATTTTGATGTACTTTTTAGTGAATATAAGGCGAAAAACAGGTGTTTTAATATTTATGTAGTATAAAAGTCTACTTCATTTTAAAAGAAGGTAAATAAAATTTAACAATACTTAAAAGCTTAATTCGGTATTTTTTATTAAAAAGTATTTTTGATTAGACAATAAAAGAAATGCTTAAAAATAAAAAACTATCAAAAACATATAAGGGGATATAGTTATTGATAGTTTTTATAAGATGTATTATTAATTATTGGGGAGTAATTAATAAAATTGAGTTTTAATTAATTTAGGGAAATTAATTAAAAAAAATTATTAGTTATGGGGATAACTATTAACTTCTATCTAAATATACAATTAGATATTAAGTGTTATACTGTTGTAGTATTTTTGAAGTATGTTGTATTGATTGTATCTGTAAGGTGAAAATGTTTTTCAATCTTTGTTTTTTCACGATATCGTATAATTTTATAATATAAAACAAATATGATTTTATTAGTTAGATATTAGGTTATAGGAACTTTTTTAAGAAGAAAAATTAAATATGTAGTACAAATGAAGTATATTTAAGCGATAATTTGTTTAAAATAAGATTAAGTTTAGATGAAAGAGTGTTTTGTAGTAGTAATGAAGTGTGTTACAGATTTGGTTTTATGTAAAAAAAAGCAATCTGTTTTTTTGTTGTTTATAGTATTGTCTGTCAATATAAACGGGCAACAATATAAAATTTCATCAAAAGAAGAATACAAAAAAACAATTGTTAAAAATTACTATTTATTTCAAAAAAATGAGAATGAACATTTTTTAGATAGCATAATAACAATTATTAAACTTAATAAATTTATAGTAAAAGAAGATTCGATAAATAGTAAAATTCTTTATTTAAGAGCAGTTAATAATTTAGAGTTAAGAAGATTTAAAAAAGCTGAAAATTTATTTATTAAATCGTTTGAATTAGCTGAAAAAACAAATGATGTATTTTTAAAAGGAACTATCTACAATTCTAGAGGTATTATTTATTCATTGGCCTATAAAGATTATGTTAAAGCAGCAGAGTTTTACAAAAAAGCAATTGTAAACCATAAAGAGGTTAATAATGTATCACAGTTATTTGATACTTATTATAATTTAACTAAAAATTATAGGCAGCAATCAAAATGGAAAGAATCTACAAATTATGCTAATGATTTTTTAAAATTAATAGAAAATGGCGAAAAAAGAACAAGTGGAGTTGATATATTACACTACTTTATAGCAGATAATTATTTTAATCTAAAAAATAACGAAGAGTCACTTAAAAATTTAAAAATAGCAGAAAGTTTAACATTAAAAGATGATAGTGAACTTCATAGTTTAATTAATACTTTATATGCTAAGTATTACGAAAATGAAGGGAATTTTACTTTAGCAATAAAAAAATACAAAGAAGTAAATAAAAACTTAGAAGAAACAATTATTAATGATGAAAAGAGAATTAAAGCTTCTTTTGTTAAAGAGTTAGAGTTAGAAAATGAATTAAAAAACAAAAAAGATCTTATAATTAATAATCAAAAAACTAAATTAATTGTAAGCGGTATTACGATTGTTTTATTTATAACATTTATTGTTTTTCTAATTTTGTTAAGAAGAAAAAATAAAAATAAAAACAAACAAATTAAAAGTTTAAACTTAGATTTAAATGAGCTAATATCAGATTTAAAAATAAAAAATGAAGATTTAACTACTAAAAAATCAGAAATAGAAAGCCTTTTAAATTTAAATGAACAAACCTTGTTTTCTCGTGTTTTAAAAATTTCAACTTACAATGATACTATAAGAAAAGTGAGCGTTGAAATTGATAATTATATTGATACGAATGTAAATTCAGCAAAATTTTTAATTTCAATTAATAAAAAACTAAATGATTTAATTTCTGAAGAAGAATTATGGGAAGACTTTAAAATTCAGTTCGAAAAAATTAGACCTGATTTTTTTAGTAAGTTAAAGCAAATTTCTCCAAACTTATCAGTAAACGATTTAAAACACTGTACCTATATTGTATCAAATTTAAAAAGTAAAGAAGTAGCGCAATTAATAAATGTATCACCAAGAAGTGTAGAAACAACAAGGTATAGATTAAAGAAAAAAATAGGATTAGAAAAAGAAGATAGCTTGTATGATTTACTAAGTACGTTATAAAATATAATTTTTATAAAAATACTTGTATAAGTAAAAATAATATCTATATATTTGTACCATCTTAAAAAAAGAAATAATGACTTTTATTCAATTACATCATCACCATCATCATATTTGCACTCAAGCGAACTGAAGATGTATTGAATAAAATCAAAAATATATTTTAAACCCGTTTGAGTAAATCAAACGGGTTTTTTATTTTCTAAAATAAAAGGAAATAGCTTTACCACAAGATTTACTCAAGCATATTAACTAACAAAATGAGTAAATTAAGAATTGCAATTCAAAAATCAGGAAGATTAAATCAAGATTCATTACAACTTTTAAAAGATTGTGGTATTTCTATTGACAATGGTAAAGACCAACTAAAAGCATCAGCAAGTAACTTTCCTTTAGAGGTTTTTTATTTACGTAACGGAGATATTCCTCAGTATTTACGCGATGGTGTGGTTGATATTGCTATTATTGGCGAAAATGTATTGATAGAAAAAGGAAATGATTTAGAATTTGTAGAGCGTTTAGGTTTTTCTAAATGCAAGGTTTCTATTGCGGTTCCTAAAGAATCTAATGCAAGCTCTTTAAAGGATTTAAACGGACAAAGAATTGCAACTTCGTATCCAGAAACGGTAAAAAAATATCTTACTAAAAATAAAATTGATGCACAATTACACATCATTAATGGTTCTGTTGAAATTGCACCAAATATAGGTTTGGCAGACGGAATTTGTGATATTGTTTCAAGTGGATCTACTTTATTTAAAAATGGATTAAAAGAGATTGAAGTGTTATTAACTTCAGAAGCAGTTTTAGCTAATTCACCATTAATTTCTGAAGAAAGAAAAGCTATTTTAAATAAATTACAATTCAGAATTCAATCGGTTTTAAAAGGTAAGCGTTCTAAATATGTTTTGTTAAATGCGCCAAATGATAAATTAGAAAAAATTATAGATATCTTACCAGGAATGAGAAGTCCAACAGTTTTACCATTAGCAGAAGAAGGATGGAGTTCTGTGCACTCAGTATTAGATAAAGATGAGTTTTGGGAAATTATTGATGAGTTAAAAACAAATGGAGCAGAAGGAATTTTAGTATGTCCAATTGAAAAAATGGTAGTTTAAAAACAAGAAGATGAAAGCAGTAGCATTAAATACAAATAATTGGCAATCGCTATTACAAAGACCTACAAAATCTGTTGAAGATATTGAAGAAACAGTAAGTAAGGTTTTTAATGAAGTTAAAAAAGATGGAGACCTTGCTATAAATAAATATACTTCTCTTTTTGATAAGGTTAATTTACAATCTATAGAAGTTACCGCTAAAGAGTTTGAAAACGCGACTAATTTAGTGTCTAATGAGTTAAAAGAAGCAATTCAAACAGCAAAAACAAATATTGAAGTTTTCCATGCAGCTCAAAAAACCGATCGTGTAGAAGTTGAAACTACAAACGGAGTTTTGTGTTGGCAAGAAAAAAGAGCAATCCAAAAAGTAGGTTTATACATTCCGGGAGGTACAGCACCTTTATTTTCTACTGTTTTAATGTTAGCAACTCCAGCAAAAATAGCAGGTTGTAAAGAAATAGTTTTATGCTCTCCACCAAATGATAAAGGAGTCATTAATCCAGCTATTTTATATACAGCAGTTTTATGTGGCGTAACAAAAGTGTATAAAGTTGGTGGTATACAAGCTATCGCTGGATTAACTTTTGGAACGGAAACCATACCAAAAGTTTCAAAAATTTTCGGACCAGGAAATCAATATGTAACAGTTGCTAAACAATTGGCAACAAAATACGGAGTTGCAATTGATATGCCAGCGGGCCCAAGTGAATTATTAGTAATGGCAGACGAATCTGCAAATGCAGCTTTTGTAGCTTCAGATCTGTTAAGTCAAGCTGAACACGGCGCTGATAGTCAGGTAATTTTAGTTTCTGATTCGACAGATTTTATTAGTAAAGTTGATAATGAAATTAATATACAATTAGAAAACTTATCAAGAAAAGAAATTACTAAAAAAGCTTTAGAAAACGCCAAAGCAATTTTAATAAAAGAGGTAAACGAAGTGCTTGATTTTGTAAATGATTATGCGCCTGAACACTTAATTATTGCAACTAAAAACAATGATTTTTTTATTGATAAAATTGAGAATGCAGGTTCAGTTTTTATAGGAGATTATACACCTGAAAGTGCAGGAGATTACGCTTCAGGAACAAATCATACCTTGCCAACAAACGGATTTGCAAAAGCATATTCTGGCGTAAATTTAGATGCTTTCACAAAAAGTATTACCTATCAAAAAATATCAGAAGAAGGAATTCAGAATATAGGTAAAACTATCGAATTAATGGCAGCAGCCGAAGGTTTACAAGCACACAAAAATGCAGTTTCAATTCGTTTAAAAGCAATAAAAAATGTTTAATTTAACTAAATTAGTTCGCGCTAATATTCAAAAGTTACAAGCATATTCATCGGCAAGAGATGAATTTAAAGGCACAGCCGAAGTGTATTTAGATGCAAATGAAAATCCGTTCGGAACTTTAAACAGGTATCCAGATCCACAGCAATCAAAAATAAAAGAGCGATTATCAACCATTAAAAAAGTTGAAAACAATCAGATTTTTATAGGTAATGGAAGTGATGAAGTTATCGATTTAGCTTTCAGAATTTTTTGTGAACCCGGAAAAGATAAAGCCTTAACTTTTTCGCCAACCTACGGAATGTACGATGTTTCGGCAAATATTAACGATGTTGAGTTGATTAAACAACCGCTAGCAAATGATTTTCAAATAAACTTAAACCAGTTACAGCCATATTTAGATATGGAGGATGTAAAAATTATTTTTGTTTGTTCTCCAAATAATCCAACTGGAAACTGTTTTAATGACGAAGACATTATTTATATACTTGAAAATTTTAACGGAATTGTAATAATTGATGAAGCTTATATCGATTTTAGCTCAAAAGCATCTTTTATAACAAAGTTAAACGAGTATCCAAACTTAATTATAAGTCAAACTTTTAGTAAAGCTTGGGGATTGGCAGGCGTTAGAGTTGGTGCTGCGTATGCAAATTCGGCAATTATCAATTTGTATAATAAAGTAAAGCCACCTTATAATGTAAGTACTTTAAATCAAGAACAAGTAATTGAATCTCTTGATAACTTATCTGTTTTTGAAGAAAATAAAAATATCATTTTGAATGAAAAAAAGGTATTAATAAAAGCTTTTCAAAATCTTGAATTGGTTCAAAAAATATATCCTTCGGATGCGAATTTTATTTTGATAGAAGTAACTAACGCAACAGATATTTACAATAAATTAGTAGCACACAAAATTATAACTCGTAATCGAAATAGTTTAGTAAATAATTGTTTACGAATTACAGTTGGTAGTACCGAAGAAAACACACAATTAATCAAAGCATTAAAATCATTAGCTTAAAAAGCTATAATATTCTGAGCGTCATTCCGAATTTATATCGGAATCTCATCAAGTAAAAAAACATAGAAATGAGAACCTGAAATAAATTCAGGTTGACGAACGAAATTAAAAATAAAAACATGAAAAAAGTATTATTTATAGATAGAGATGGAACTTTGGTATTAGAACCGCCAGTAGATTATCAATTGGATAGTTTAGAAAAGCTAGAATTTTACCCAAAAGTATTCCAATACATGGCAAAAATTGCGTCGGAATTAGATTTTGAATTGGTAATGGTTACTAATCAAGATGGTTTAGGAACTGATTCTTTTCCTGAAGATACCTTTTGGCCAGCACAAAATAAAATTATGGATGCCTTTAAAAAAGAAGGTGTAGAATTTACTGAAGTATTTATTGATAGAAGTTTTCCGGAAGAAAATGCGCCAACACGTAAACCAAGAACAGGTTTGTTAACACAATATTTTTCTGAAGAATACGATTTAGAAAATTCATTTGTATTGGGTGATAGAATTACTGATATGGAATTGGCTAAAAACTTAGGCGCAAAAGGAATTTACTTATCAGAAAATCCATATTTAGGCGCAGATGAAATTGAAGCAGCTAAACAAGAAATATTCAATTCGATTGCATTAACATCTACCGATTGGAAAACTATTTACGAGTTTTTAAAACTACAAGATAGAGTTGCCGAAATCACAAGAAATACTAACGAAACACAAATTTATATCAAATTAAATTTAGATGGTTCGGGTAATAATGATATTGACACTGGCTTAAAGTTTTTTGATCACATGTTAGATCAAATTGGTCGTCACGGAGCGATGGATTTAACCATAAAAGTTACTGGCGATTTAGAGGTTGATGAGCACCACACTATTGAAGATACCATGATTGCTTTAGGTGAATTATTTAATAAAACATTAGGTAATAAATTAGGTATTGAGCGTTATGGGTTTTGTTTGCCAATGGATGATTGTTTAGCACAAGTAGCAGTTGATTTTGGTGGAAGAAATTGGTTAGAATGGGAAGCAGATTTTAATAGAGAAAAAATAGGCGATATGCCAACCGAAATGTTTTTTCACTTGTTTAAATCATTTACAGATGGCGCAAAATGTAACTTAAATATTAAAGCTGAAGGAAAAAACGAACACCACAAAATTGAAGGTATTTTTAAAGCCTTTGCAAAAGCGATGAAAATGGCGGTAAAACGCGATGCTAACAAGATGTTTTTACCATCAACAAAAGGCATGTTATAAAGGTTAGTTGTCAACCTGAATTTATTTCAGGTTCTCATAACAGGTTATTAAAACAATGTGATTCTGAAACAAGTTCAGAAGGATGAAAATATAAAAGAAATATAATTACGAATTAAAAATTGCGAACTAACTGTAATTGAAAATTCATAATTCATAATTAATATATGATTGCAATTATAAAATACAATGCTGGTAATATTCGCTCTGTTCAAAACGCAATTACGCGTTTAGGATATGAAAGTATAATTACTGATAATCCAGAGGAAATTAGAAAAGCGACTAAGGTTATTTTCCCTGGAGTTGGAGAAGCAAGCTCGGCAATGGCATATTTAAGAGAGCGTAAATTAGACGAACTTTTAGTTTCTTTAAAACAGCCAGTTTTAGGTATCTGTTTGGGGTTACAATTAATGTGTACGTCATCCGAAGAAGGAAACACCAAGTGTTTGGGGATTTTTGATACGGAAACAAAACAATTTCCGCCTTTAGAAAAAGTGCCTCACATGGGATGGAATAATTTTACTGAACTAAAACCATCAAAAATAGTAGATACTATTACTACAGATGAAGATGTGTATTATGTTCACGGTTATTATGCCGAAATTTGCCAAAACACAGTAGCTATTTGCAATTATATCAAACCTTTTAGCGCAATTATGCAAAAAGATAATTTTTATGCAATGCAATTTCATCCTGAAAAATCAGCAAGTGTTGGAGAAAAATTACTACTAAATTTTTTAAAGTTATAATCAAGTAACTGTTAACTTTTAAACTAAAAAAAATGAGAATTATACCCGCTATAGATATTATTGAAGGAAAATGCGTACGTTTAACAAAGGGAGATTATAGTACCAAAAAAATATATAATGAAAATCCTGTTGAAGTAGCAAAAGAATTTGAAGACAACGGAATTGAATATTTACACTTGGTTGATTTAGATGGTGCAAAATCACAACACATTGTAAATTATAAAGTATTAGAACAAATCGCTTCAAAAACAAATTTAAAAATTGATTTTGGAGGAGGATTAAAGTCTGATGATGATTTGCGTATCGCTTTTGAAAACGGAGCAAACCAAATTACAGGAGGAAGTATTGCTGTTAAAAATCCAGAAATTTTTAAAGGATGGTTAACACAATACGGAAGCAGTAAAATTATTTTAGGAGCCGATTGTATCAATCGTAAAATTGCAACTCACGGTTGGTTAGAAACATCGCAAGTTGATGTTGTTGATTTTATTAAAGAATATGAAGTTTTAGGTGTAAAAACTACTATTTGTACAGATGTTGCTAAAGACGGAATGTTACAAGGAGCATCTGTAGCGTTATATCAAGAAATCTTAGCTAAAAGTGGTGTAAACTTAATAGCAAGTGGTGGCGTAGCTTCAATAGATGATTTAATAAAGTTAAAAGAAATTGGTTGTGAAGGAACTATTTTAGGAAAAGCTATTTACGAAGGTAATATCACTTTAAAAGAATTACAGCAACTATGTTAAAAAAAAGAATTATTCCGTGTTTAGATATTAAAAACGGACGAACTGTAAAAGGTGTTAATTTTGTTGATATTATTGATGCTGGTGATCCAATAGCATTGGCAAAGCAATATGTTAAAGATGGCGCTGATGAATTGGTGTTTTTAGATATTACAGCAACACTTGAAAACAGAAAAACATTAGTTGATTTAGTTGAAAAAGTAGCACAGGAAATTAATATTCCGTTTACTGTAGGTGGTGGAATTAGTACTGTTGATGATGCTTTAGCTTTAATTAAAGCAGGGGCAGATAAAGTAAGTATCAATTCATCGGCAGTTAAAAATCCGCAGTTAATTACTGATTTAAAAAACCGTTTCGGAAGTCAGTTTGTTGTTGTTGCTATTGATACGAAGTTGATAGATAATCAATGGAAAGTTTTTACCAAAGGAGGAACTTTTGAAACTGATTTAGAAACCGTAAGTTGGGCAAAAGAAGTAGAAAAATTAGGCGCAGGAGAAATCTTATTAACCTCAATGAATAGTGACGGTACAAAAGCCGGATTTTCTTTAGATATTACAAATTCAGTAAGTAAAAATATAAATATTCCTGTTATAGCATCAGGCGGAGCAGGTAAAGAAGAACATTTTGCAGACGTTTTTACAAAAACAGAGGCAAGCGCGGGATTGGCAGCAAGTATTTTTCATTTTGGTGAAATTCCTGTTCCGCAATTAAAAAATTATTTAAAAACAAAAAACATACCTGTACGATGAAAATAGATTTTAATAAATCAAACGGATTAGTACCAGTTGTCATTCAAAATAATACCACGTTACAAGTGTTAATGTTAGGTTATATGAATGAAGAGGCTTTTGAAAAAACAAAGGCTGAAAACCGTGTTACTTTTTACAGTAGAAGTAAAAATAGATTATGGACAAAAGGAGAAGAATCAGGGAATTTTTTAGAAGTGAATGATATCAAAATCGATTGTGATAATGATACTATTTTAATAAAAGCTACTCCAAAAGGACCAACATGTCATAAAGGAACTACGTCTTGCTTTGCAGAAGAAACTCCAAAAGGTTTTTTATACGAGTTAGAGCGAATTGTTAGCGAGCGTATAGACACAGATAACGAAACTTCATATACCAATAAATTATATAAAAGAGGAATTAATAAAGTAGCGCAAAAAGTAGGAGAGGAAGCAGTTGAATTGGTTATTGAAGCAAAAGATAATGATGCTGATTTATTTAAAAATGAAGCTGCCGATTTATTTTATCATATAGTAATACTTTTAAAAGCAAAAGGATTTACATTGCAAGAAATAGAGCAAGTTTTAAAAGAACGTAACTAAAATTAAAAAATCGATAGTAAAACAATTTTGTTTGCTATCGATTTTAGTTTTTATGGTATTTTTGCAATATGAATGACTTTCAACAATTAAATGATACTTTACGTAAAAGTGTTTTAGAAGCAAATTTTGTAAAACTAACGTTAAGTAAACCGATAAAAAAAAGTGATGGATTGCCAAATGTTTATGTTCGTTTGGTAAAAATAAAAGGAGCTGAAATGTTTCAGTTTACTTACCACTATACAACGAATGATAAGGTTAAAAATTATTCGGTTTCTGAAGCTATCTCTGAATTAGAAATCTTATTGATGGATAATTTTAGAGCAGCAACTTTATTTACATTATCTAAAGATTTGTTGGTTTTTATATCAAAAAAGAAAAAAGTTTCTTACCGAGAAAATGCGGCAAGTTTTAAAAATAAATTACCAGAAACACACGATAAACCTAAAGAACGTTTAGCAGAAGCTGGCAATTATTTACAATACTTAGGGATTACGGATAAAGCAGGAAAGGTTATTCATAAAATGGCGGATAAATACCGTCAAATTAATAAGTATTTAGAGATTATTGAAGGTTTATTAAAATCTACAAAATTGCCAAAACACATTAATATTGTTGATATGGGTTCTGGTAAAGGATATTTAACCTTTGCTTTGTATGATTATTTGGTAAATCAAAAAAAGTACAATGCCACTGTAACTGGTATTGAATTACGTACTGAGTTGGTAAACTATTGTAACGATGTTGCTAAAAAATCAGAATTTAAAAACTTAAGTTTCGTAGCGCAACCAATTCAGGAGTACGATAATACTAAAATAGATATTTTAATAGCTTTACATGCTTGTGATACAGCAACAGATGATGCAATTTACAAAGGTTTATCTGCCAAGGCCGAACTAATTATTTGCGCGCCTTGTTGTCATAAACAAATCCGTCAGCAAGTAAAAGGAAAAGAACAGGAGAGTCCACTTTTAAAATACGGAATTTTTAAAGAGCGTCAGTTCGAAATGGTAACTGATACTATTAGAGCTTTAATTTTAGAAAAGAATAACTATAACACAAAAGTATTTGAGTTTATTAGCAACGAACATACCCGTAAAAATGTAATGTTGGTGGGAAGTAAATCATCAAAAAAGAACGATGTTTCTAAAATTGATGGAAGAATTTCAAGTTTAAAAGATGCCTATTTAATTGAAAAACATTATTTAGAAACACTTTTGTAAGAATGTTTTTAACTGGTTAAGTTTCACGTCAATCTGAATTTATTTCAGGTTCTCATCATAGTTCAATGTTGCTCTTAAGATGTGATTCTGAAATAAGTTTAGAATGAAACTCTAATATTTTTCATGAAAAAATTACTAAGTATTGGTGTTTTTATTCTAATAAGGTTGTTTTTTATAAAATAAAGAGAAAATATACATAAATCAGCCATAACTTAATAAATAGGTTAGCCCCGATTGTAGCATTTGTTTGAGCTCCTTGCAAAGAGCGAGTGCGGAAAGCGGGAGATAGCTTCAAAAAAAATATTTTAAAAGAATCCGTATGAAAAACTCAAAATTATTAATTGTTGCAGCTTTTTTTTCGATATACATTATATGGGGATCAACGTATTTGTTTAATAAAATTGCGGTTACAGAATTATCTCCTTTATTTTTAGCGTCTATCCGTTTTTTAACAGCGGGATTACTGATAATGATTATCGCTAAAGTGTTAAAATTATCTATAAAAATTACACAAACTCAATTTGTAAATTCGGCTATAGCAGGTTTTTTATTTTTGGTATATGGTAACGGAGTATTTGTATGGGCTTTAAAATATGTAGATTCTGGTTTTGCTGCATTATTAGCATCAACACAGCCATTATTTGTGCTTTTTTTATTACGATTGATTGATGGAAAAAGATTACAAAAAAAATCGATAATTGGTGTTTTATTAGGTTTAGTGGGAATGTATTTATTGGTAAGTCAAAAAGAAATTACAACGTCTGAAGGTAGTGTTTTAGGGATTTTTATGATTTTAACTTGCGTACTTAGTTGGAGTTACGGAAGTGTTTTTGTGTCGAAAGCTAATTTGCCAAAAAACTATTTGGTTGCTACAGGTTACCAAATGTTAAACGCAGGGTTTATATTGGCTATTGCTAGTTTAGTTTTTAAAGAAACTTGGGTTGCTCCGTTAAATTGGAGTTTAAAAACTCAGGGAGCCATGTTGTTTTTAGTAATTTTTGGAGGGATTGTAGCTTTTACAGCATTCAATTATTTATTAAAAGCTGTTTCGCCAGAAAAAGTAGCAACTTCGGCTTATGTAAATCCAATAATAGCCTTGTTTTTAGGTTGGTTTTTGTTAGGAGAACAACTTACTGCGCAATCAATAATTGCATCAATAGTTTTATTAATTGGAGTTTATTTTATTACGTCAAGAAAAAGATCGGTTAAGATTATTGCTAGAAAAAGATAAGTTTACCACCAAATAACAAATATTTTAAATAATTCGCCATTCGGTTTTTTTAGCCAACACAAAGGAGATTTTTTATTGATTAAAAATTGATTCACCGCTGGTAAAAAGCTTTTAAAATTTAACCAATCAATATTTGTGTGCGGTTTTACTAACCAATTATGTTTTGTTGGAATATGAAATTTACAATCGTTAAATTTTAATAATTCCTTTTGATTGATATAAAAACCTGTAATACAATTTTGATTTAAAGTATTTAGTTGGATGTTTTGCTTGCCAAAGGGAACAAATAATTGTGCTTTAAAATAAATTTGCTGTTCAATTTTTTCAGAAGCTAATTTTAACTCTTTTAAATACGCATTACACTCTTTAGAGTAGAGGAGTGGTAATTGTTTTTCTTTAAGTTTTGTGAGTTTTTCAACTAGAGAATCTTTTCTGTTTGGGCCAATAAAATGCTCAATTTCTGTATTTCCTACCGATGAATCATACAAATAAAATTTATACACAATTTCTAAATGAATTGGTGTTTTATCTTGCATTAAAAGACAATCTAGTTCACCTAACGTTAATTTTTCTCGTTGAATTTGGATATTCTCCGCAATTATTTTAATTGTTGAATTTTGATGTAAATCAAAAGAAACAAAACGCTCTACCAATTTACCTAATCGTAATTTTTGAGTAATTAAAGCAGAAAAAATAGCTGTTTTAATTACTGAACTTTTAAACGGTTTAAAATTAAAAACACCTTTTCCATGCCATAGAAAAGGTGTATTTAAAAATCCTTCGTATTGAAGTTGTATATCTTTTGATTTTTGATGCATTAAGAAATCGTATTGTTGAATTTACTAGCAAAAAGAAATCCGATTCCTCCGCCAATTAAAATCCCTGAAATAAAACCAGTAATATCGTTTTTTAAATAAAACTGAATAATTATTCCTAATAAAATAGCAGCTAAACCTATAATTCTAGTTTTATTCATACTGTTTTAAAATTATTCTTTTATGCCTAATTTAGTTAAAACTAGCTTTGTAATATCAAAACGCTCATCAATATAACCAAATTCGTTTCCGCCAGTAGTTAAAATTTGTGTATATCCATTTGCTTTTGCAACTTCAGTAATTACCTCACTTAATTTTTTATATAAAGGACGCATATATTCATCTCTTTGTAATTGCATCATTTTTGTACCATTAACTCTAAATTTTTGTATTTCTTGCTCTAAAGTAACTAACTCTTGGTACTTTGTGCTTTTATCAGCATCAGACAATGTTTTTTGAGCATCTTGAAAAGCTTGTGCCTTAGTTTGGTAATTTTTAGTTTTTACATTAAAAGAAGAATCTAATTTTTTTCCAGCATTTTCAACTCTTTTTAAAACAGTTTTCATTTGTGGCATTTTACCAATAATTAAATCGCTATTTACAGTTCCTACTTTGGTTTGAGAAAATGCTATTGTAGTTATTAAAATTGCTGCTAAAAGTATAATTTTTGATTTCATTGTTTTTGTTGATTTTTTACAAATATATAAAAGTGAGTGTCCTAAGACTTTTAATTACTGTTAATTTTTTTATTGATGGTTTCTATAATTTTCTGCGGATTTTCTTCAAAATCAAACCAGATAATATCTTTATCCTTTCTAAACCAAGTTCCTTGACGTTTTGCAAATCGTCTAGTATTTTTCTTAATTTCTTCAATCGCAAATTCTTTGGTAAAATTACCTTTAAAATACTCAAACAATTCACGATAACCTACGGTTTGTAATGCGTTTAGGCTTTTATGCGGATACATTTTTTCAGCTTCAGCTAACAGTCCGTTTTTCATCATAATATCAACACGACAATTAATTCGGTTGTACATAATTTCTCTATCAGCAGTTAAACCTATTTTAATAGATTTAAATTTTCGTGGTGTTTTTGGCTTATTTTTAAAAGAAGAATATGTTTTGCCTGTGCCAATACAAATTTCGAGCGCTCTAATTACACGTTGTGGATTATCAATAGCGATTGAATTATAGGCTTCAATATCTAATTTTTTAAGTTGATTTTGAAGTGGTGTTATTCCGTTTTTATTTAATTCTTCGGTTAAGTTTGCTCTTATAGATGCAGCTACTTTCGGAAAATAATCCAATCCTTTTAAAACAGCATCAACATACAATCCGCTACCACCAACCATTATTTGTACAGGGTTTTTGGTAAACAAATTATCTAATTTTAAAAGTGCTTCTTTTTCAAAATGTCCAACAGAATATTCTTCAAAAATGCTTTTATTTTGGATAAAATGATGGGGTGCAGCTGCCAATTCATTTGCATCCGGAACGGCAGTACCAATACTCATTTCTTTAAAAAACTGACGAGAATCACACGATATAATATCACAATTAAAGTAATTAGCCAGTTTAATACTAAGTGCTGTTTTACCAATGGCAGTTGCGCCAACAATAGTAATTAAGGTGTTTTGGGTAGTTGAATTACTCAATTTTAAGGATTTAATTGATGACCGCATTCGTAACAAAACTCCGCTTCATCTCTATGAAATTCGGCAGTACAATTAGGACAAACTTGGGTATTTGTATGTAAAGTGTTACTATTGGTTTTTGTCATTTCTGATGAAACAATTCCTGTAGGTATGGCAATAATTCCGTACCCTAAAATCATAATAAAAGAAGCTATTAATTGCCCAAAAGCAGTAACAGGTGCAATGTCTCCATAACCAACAGTTGTAAGGGTAACAATGGCCCAATAAACGCTTCTAGGTATGCTGGTAAAACCACTGTTTGAATTTCCTTCAATAAGGTACATTATGGTACCTAATATGACGCAAAGTATAATTACGAACGATAAAAATACTGCAATTTTAATTCTACTAGCTTTTAAAGCTCTTGTAAAATTGTTAGATTCTCCAATAAAACGAGCGAGTTTTAAAATTCTAAAAATCCGCATTAAGCGCAAAGCTCTAAAAGCAATTAAAGAATGGAAGCTTCCAAAAAATAATAATAAGTATTTAGGTATGGTAGATAGGAAATCAATAATACCATAAAAACTAAAAACGTATTTTAAAGGTTTTTTTATAGATACAATTCTAGCAAAATATTCAATAGTAAATAATATGGTAATAATCCATTCCGCTATATTTAAAAATGTTCCGTATTTGCTATTAATACTGTCAACACTTTCTAGCATTACCAATAAAATACTGGTTAAAATAGAGAGTAATAAAACAATGTCAAATAACTTACCTGATGGCGTATCCGCTTCGTAAATTATTTCATGTAATTTGTCTTTCCAGTTTTTTGTTTCGTTCTTCAAAAAGAAAGATTTTAAGGTGTTTTAAACAATATTACGAATTATTTTCAACTTCTAATCGTACAATTTTTGCTACTTTGTTTTTAAGTAAGTAGTTTTTTATAATTGTTTTAGCTAACTCAGTATTTTCAATAGGTGTTAGCATAGATTTTAAAATATGAAGTTGATTTTCTTGAAAGGCTAAGTTGGTGTATGTATATCCTAAAACGATATTGTTTTCAATTAAAATAACAGCATGTTCTTCGGGAGTTCTCCCTTTATCAATAATTAATAAATGATCGTGATTAAAGTTTTTTTCAGAAATCTTTCGCTTGCGAATAATATTAAACTTTGGTTTTAATTTAGTGAGTTCTAAATGATATTTTAATCGTGTAAAAAGCACATTACCTGTTTCTTCGTACGTAATTTCGTTAATTCGTTTTATTATTTTTTTAGCCTTAGTGCTATCTTTTAATAATAGTTTATTAACTTCTTGTTTTATGTTTTTACCTCTACCAATATAGATAATGTTTCCTTGCTCACTGTGTACATAAAATACACCTTGTTTTTCGGGAAGTTTATCTAAAATTTTTATAAAACGCTGTTTTTCATTTCTGTGATCAATATATTTTATTGATTGTTGAATAATGGTTTTATCTACATCTTTTTCTAACAGTAATTTAAACAATTGTATGGTTGCTAACGCGTCACCATTGGCTCTATGCCTGTCAGACATTGGAATCCCTATAAACCTACATAATTTACCTAAACTATGAGATGGAGATTCTGGAATTAATTTTTTGCTAAGTGCTACCGTACAAAGGGTATTTCTTTTAAAATCATAACCTAAACGGTTAAACTCGGTACGTAAAATTCGATAATCAAAACTAGCATTGTGAGCTATAATAATACAGTCTTCGGTAATTTCGATAATTCGTTTTGCAACCTCATAAAATTTAGGCGCATTTTTAAGCATCTTATTATTGATGCCTGTAAGTTTTACAACAAATTCTTGAATTTCTTTTTCGGGATTTACCAAGCTGATAAACTGATCAACTACTTGATGCCCATCAAATTTATGAATCGCAATTTCAGTAATTCCTTCTTCATTAAATTTCCCTCCTGTTGTTTCAATATCTAAAATTGCGTACAATTTTTCTTCTTTTTAGCTTATTATGTAAATCTAAACAATATAATTTCGAACACCAAAAATTGAGCTACCTATTCGTACCATATTGCTTCCGTTTTTTATGGCCAATTGATAATCACCACTCATCCCCATTGATAAAATAGATAAGTTTGGGGCTTTTTCCTGATTTTTATTAAAGAAATTTGCTAAAGAAGTAAACTCTTCATTTAACTGTTCTTTATTGTCGGTAAAAGTAGCCATTCCCATAAAACCAACAATTTTTATATTTTGTAATGCAGATAGTTCTTCGGATGAAATTATTGTATCAATATCAGCAAAAGATAACCCAAATTTAGTTTCTTCTTTAGCAATACGAGCTTGTAATAAACAATTGATTATTCTGTCATGTTTTTTAGCTTGTTTGTTAATTTCTTTCAAGGTTTTAAAACTATCAACACCGTGAATTAAATCAACAAAATGTGCCATATATTTTACTTTGTTACTTTGTAAATGCCCTATCATGTGCCATTTAATATCTTTTGGTAAGGCATCAAATTTTGTAACCATTTCCTGAATTTTGTTTTCACCAAAAATACGTTGCCCAGCATCGTAAGCTTCTTGAATATCAATAATAGGTTTGGTTTTAGAAACGGCAACTAAGGTTACATTTTCTGGAATAGTTGCATTTATTTTTTGAAGATTTTCTTTAATTCCTGTCATTATAAAATTTCATAAATGGTTAAAGCACTTCTTAACTTTGGTTCTATGTAGGTTGTTTTAGGTGGCATTAACAAATCAGCATCAACAATTGCTTTTAACTCGTTAATATTTGTAGGTAACATTCCGAATGAAACATTAAATTCACCGTTATCAACTTTTGTTTTTAACTCTAAACTATCAGATTTATCTTGCGAATACATAATTTTTGATGCATTTCTGATGTCTTTAATCCCTAAAATCGGATTTAAAATGGTTTGATATAAAATTTGAGCATCAAGTTTACTTAAAGCATCTGTAAAATTATAGGCAGATTTACGCAAGTGTAAAGCATAAAATTCACCATTTAAATACATGCTAAATTGATGTTTTTCTTTTGGTTTGTATAATTCTTGCCCTCTGTTTTCTATTCTAAAAAAAGTATCTAATTCTATTAAAAATTCATCAGGAGTTAATCCGTTTAAATCTTTTATAAATCTATTAAATTCGTAAATACTTAGTTGGCTTTCAGGTAATAAATAACTCATAAAAAAGTTATATTTCTCGTTACCTGTATGTGCTTTATTTTCTTTTGCTAAGTTTTGTGCCAATAAACAAGAAGATGTAGATCGGTGATGCCCATCAGCAATATAAAGTGTGTTTATTTGTGAAAAAGCGGCTGAAATTTGTATAATATCCTCTTTGTCATCAATAATCCATAATAGGTGAGCGTCTTTATCAGTAGTCGAAAATTCGTATTCAGCTCTGTTGGTTTTATACTTTTTTATAATCGACTCGATTATATTATTATCCGGATATGTTAAAAGTACAGGCTCTGCATTAAAACCAGTATTTTTTAAATAATTTTCAAATAATAATTCACGTTCTTTTAAAGTGCCTTCGTGTTTTTTAATGGTGTTATTATGGTAATCTTGTACCGAAGTGGCAGCTATAATTCCGCAAAAAGTATTGGTTGGTGTTGTTTTTTGATAAATATAAAAACCTGGATTTTTATCTTGGGTAAAAACACCATCTTCTTTAAATTCTAAATAACGATTGTGTACCAATTTAAAACGCTGCTCGCCAGTAATATCTTGTTTATGATATTTATAACCTGGGTTTATAACATGTAAAAACGTATAAGGATTAAAGGCTAATTTAGCATTTAACATCTCAGGCGGATAAATTTCGTACGATTTTGAAGAAACCATAGCTACTTTATCTCTGGTAGCTCTTACAGCGTTAAAAGGTTTTACAATTGCCATTAATAATTTGATTTATTCGTGTAAAGAATTAATGATTTTATTTGCCAATTCTGTTCCGATTTTATGTTGTGCTTCAACGGTATATGAAGCAATATTTGGACTTAAAGACAAATTAGGATTCATTAATAATTGAATTTCAGGTTTTGGTTGATTTTCAAAAGAGTCTAAACCAGCATATTTTACTTTTCCGCTTTCTATGGCGTTTACTAAAGCAATTTCATCTACCAATCCACTTTGGGCTACGTTTATAAAACCGACACCATCTTTCATTTTGTCAAATTCTTTGGCACCAATTACATGATTTTCTTGTGCAGATAGGTGTAAACTGATAAAATGAGCTTCTTTAAATAATTCGTCAGAACTAATTACGTCAATTTCTATATCAATAACTTGTCCGTTATAAAAATCTACAGGAATTGTAATAGAATTATCGTAGTTAACATCGTATGCTAAAACTTTCATTCCCAAGCCAAGTGCTACTTTAGCAACTTGTTGTCCTTCGGCATCCATACCTATAATACCGATAGTTTTTCCACGTAATTCGGTACCGTTTGCAAATTGTTTTTTTAACGAATTAAAACTCATATCGCCTTCTAAAGGCATTTCTCTATTGGCTTGATGTAAAAAACGAGCCATTCCTAATAAATGAGCAAAAACTAATTCGGCAACAGCATTGGCACTAGCATCGGCAATATTTACAATTTGTAAACCACACTCTTCAGCATAAATTACATCAATATTATCGTTGTTGGTACTTGCGTTGGCAATTAATTTTAAAGTAGGGCAGTTGTCTATTAATTCAGTATGAATTTGGGTATTGTTTTTAATGATGATAGCGTTAATTTCTTCATCATTAATAAAATTCTCTAATTGCTCTTGGGCAACTTTTGTAATTATTACTTCAAAACCTGCATTTTCTAAAGTAGCTTTTCCACTTTCTGAAATTCCGTCTGTTGCTAATATTCTCATTATAAAATCTATATCTTTTTTATTGATAGCTTTTAGCTAATTCTTTCTAACTCTTGCATTACATCTACTAAAGCTTGTACGCTGTACAAAGGTAATGCGTTGTACATGCTTGCTCTATAACCGCCAACACTTCTATGACCATGTAAACCATTAATATTGGCTTCGGTCCACATGGCATCAAATTTATCTTTTAATTTAGCCTCTGTTAGGTTAAAAGTAGCATTCATATAGCTACGATCTTCATTGGCAGCAACTCCTTTAAAAAGCGAATTCCTGTCAATTTCATTATATAATAAAGCTGCTTTTTGATTGTTTACTTTTTCAATAAACTCAATTCCGCCTAAATCTTTTAACCACTCTAATGTTAACATTGATGTATACACCGCAAAAACAGGTGGCGTGTTATACATACTATCTTTATCAATAAAAGTTTGATAATTTAACATTGATGGAATTTGGCGTTCCACTTTACCTAAAATATCTTCTTTTATAATTACTAAAGTTGTTCCTGCTGGTCCCATATTTTTCTGTGCTCCGGCATAAATCATATCAAATTTAGAAAAATCTAATTGACGAGAAAAAATATCAGAACTCATATCGCATATTAACGGAACAGCGGTTTCTGGAAAACTTTTCATTTGCGTACCGTAAATGGTATTATTACTAGTACAATGAAAATAATCTACATCCGTAGGGATTTTATAATCTTTTGGGATGTAATTAAAGTTTTTTTCTTCGGATGAAGCAATTTCAACTAACTCTCCAAATAATTTTGCTTCTTTAATAGCCTTGCTACTCCAAGTACCAGTATTTAAATAAGCTGCTTTTTTATTTAATAAATTATAAGCAGTCATTAAAAATTGCATACTTGCACCACCTTGTAAAAACAAGGCTTTGTAACCTTTATTTTCTAAACCCAATAACTCTAAAGCTAAACTTCGTGCTTTCTCAATAACAGCAACAAAAGGTTTACTTCTGTGCGATATTTCTAACAGTGATAAATTATCATCATTAAAATTAATAACTGCTTCAGAAGCTTTTTTTAAAACTTCTTCGGGCAAAATACAAGGACCTGCGCTAAAATTATGCTTTTTCATTACTATAAGTTGTGTTTTGTTATAACAAAGGTGCGAAATTTATAAGGAGTATATCTTTAAATTTTTGATAAAAATTCTAGGGTATTTACACCATCAGCATAATCCCATAATTGCGGATTTTGTGTTTGACCAAAAGCAATTTCGTTTTCTATAAAATTACTAGCCACCACACATTGCGTTTTTTCTTCGTCTTGTTTTAATTTTATTTTTAAATCCTCAGCATTGTCATAATATTCATAAAAAACAGAAGCGATAGGAGAGGCGTAGCTTTCATCTTCCTTAATCATTAAAAAGCCGTTTTCTAAAATATCAAACTCGCTCATTAAATACACTGCTTTGTTATAATCGTAATTGTTGGCATATTTAGCGTTGTTTATAATTTCTTGTTTGTTATACATTCCTGTAAAAAACGGATCGAAATTATAGTTTTTAGGAACATATAATTTTGAAACCGAACGACATCCTAATCCGAAGTAACAAAAAACATCGTTACTTAAGTTTTCAAAATCTTCAGCAGTTTCATTCCCTGTTAAAACAGCGACAGAATTTCTGTTTTTTCTGATAATACTTGGTTTGTCTTTAAAATAATGTTCAAAATAACGAGCTGTATTATTACTTCCTGTTGCAATTACAGCATCAAAACCTGTAAGTTTTTGCTCGGTAAACGTAATTTTTCCTTTTAATTCTGGCTGAACATATTCTAAATACTTTGCTAAAAAAGGTAATAAATGTTTATCGTTTGATGATTGTTTTACTAAAACTGAATGTCCAGAAATTAAAACCGATAAAAAATCGTGAAATCCTACCAAAGGAATATTTCCCGCCATAATTACTGCAACTTGCTTTACATCATTATTTCCTAAATTTTCGTTAGCAATCCATTGAATTATATTTTTTTCAGTTAAAGCTTTTGACCAACTTTCGGTAGCAAACAATAAGTTTTCTTTGGTAAACCAAGTATTATATTCGCCTGCTATTTTTAGTTGATGTTTAAAGCCTTCAAAAAACAACTCGTTAAACTGAACATTGTTTTTTTGAGTAGTTTCTTTTTGGGTAAATTGACCTAAAAATTTTCCTAATTCTACAAAAGCTGCAATTCTATTTTGGATTGTATCCATTTATTTTGTTTATAAATTAATTTGGAACTATTTTTGCGCTTGCAAAGTTACAAAACTGAAACAGATTAATTATGGCAATTATAATAACAGATGAATGTATAAATTGTGGTGCTTGTGAACCAGAATGTCCGAATACAGCAATTTATGAAGGAGCTGATGATTGGAAATACGCAGATGGTACTGATTTAACAGGAAATGTAGTTTTACCAAACGGTAAAAAGGCAAATGCTGATGAAGATCAAGAGCCTATTTCTGATGAGATTTACTTTATTGTTGCAGATAAATGTACCGAGTGTAAAGGTTTTCATGAAGAGCCACAATGTGCGGCAGTTTGTCCGGTAGATTGTTGTGTACCTGATGATGACAATGTAGAAACGGAAGAAGAACTATTAGCTAAACAAAGTTTTATGCATAACGAATAAAAATTTTAACGAGATAATAAAACATTAAAAACCGAGTATTTACTCGGTTTTTTTATATTTAAAACAACTATATTTGCAAACGCAAATTTTCAATAAAACAACAGAATGAAAGCAGGAATTGTAGGATTACCAAACGTAGGGAAATCAACATTATTTAATTGTTTATCAAACGCAAAAGCACAAAGTGCTAACTTTCCGTTTTGTACAATCGAACCTAATATTGGAGTGGTAAATGTACCAGATCCAAGAATTCAGGTTTTAGAAGGTATGGTAAATCCTGAAAGAGTAATGCCTGCAACTGTAGAAATAGTTGATATTGCTGGTTTAGTAAAAGGAGCAAGTAAAGGAGAAGGTTTAGGAAATCAGTTTTTAGCAAATATTCGCGAAACAGATGCTATTATTCATGTTTTACGTTGTTTTGATAATGAAAATATTATTCATGTTGACGCTTCTGTAGATCCTGTTAGAGATAAAGAAACGATTGATATTGAGTTACAATTAAAAGATTTAGAAACAGTTCAAAAACGTTTAGAACGTGTAAAAAGAACCGCTAAAACTGGTAATAAAGAAGCTCAAATAGAATTAGAAATTCTATTAAAAGTAGAAAAAACATTATTAGAAGGTGTTTCAGTAAGAGCCATTGAGTTTTCTGAAAAAGAAATGGAAGTTGTAAAATCATTACAATTTATCACTTCAAAACCTGTTTTATACGTTTGTAATGTTGATGAAGGAGCTGCAGTTACCGGAAACGACTATGTAAACGCAGTTAAAGAAGCTGTAAAAAACGAAAATGCAGAAGTTATTGTGTTGGCAGTTGGTACAGAAGCTGATATTACTGAGTTAGATGATTACGAAGAACGCGAAATGTTTTTAGCAGATATCGGCTTAAAAGAAGCAGGAGCATCTGTTTTAATTAGAGCTGCTTACAAGTTGTTAAATTTACAAACTTATTTTACCGTTGGTGTAAAAGAAGTAAGAGCTTGGACCATTAATATTGGTGATACAGCACCACAAGCGGCTGGAGTTATCCATACCGATTTCGAAAAAGGATTTATCCGTGCCGAAGTAACAAAATACGACGATTACACCACTTTAGGCGGTGAGCAAAAAGTTAAAGAAGCTGGTAAATTAGGTGTTGAAGGTAAAGAATATATCGTACAAGATGGCGATATTATGAATTTCAGATTCAACGTTTAAAATAATTATTAGGGCGTTCGAGCGGGCTTTCACTACTCGCTTTTTTAAGTAGAAAAAACTTAAAAAGAGCTCAAACAAATCGTTCAATCCCTAACGCAAAATACTTAAACGCTGTCGATTTTTTCTACAGCGTTTTTTTGTACCTTTCAAGTAACAAAAACAATCGTAATGCAATTAGAAAAATCAACACTTCAATTTTTAAAAGAATTAAAAGAAAACAATAACCGCGATTGGTTTACTGAGCAAAAAGATGCTTTTAAAGAAGTTCAAAATCATGCAAAAGATTTTTATTCTGCAATAAGGACAGGTTTAGAAACGCACGACGAAATAGACAAGTTTAAACTATTCAGAATTTACCGTGATGTTCGTTTTTCGAAAGATAAAACACCATATCAACCACATTTTGCAGGTTCATTTTCTAGAAAAGGAAAACATTTAAGAGGCGGATATTATTTACGTATTCGTCCGGGAGAAAGTTTTTTAGCTGGCGGATTTTGGGAACCTAATAAAGAAGATTTATTACGTATTCGAAAAGAAATAGAAATGGATGCTGCTGATTTTAGAGATATTTTAAAAGATCCTGAATTTGTACAACTTTTTGGAGGTGAGTTTGAAGGAGAAGAACTAAAATCAGCACCAAGAGGTTTTGATAAAAACCATCCAGATATCGATTTATTAAGAAAAAAAGGATTTATAGCGGTTCGTAATTTTACAGATAAAGAAGTGTTATCAAAAGATTTTTTATCAGAAATAAACAAATCCTATAAGGCTTTACGTCCATTTTTTAATTTAATGAGCGATGTGTTAACAACCAATTTAAATGGTGAAAGTTTACTTTAAACGATGTTTAATTTCTTTTTTTAAGTAGCTATAAGTTACAAGTGTAGCCAAAACATCAGCAATAGGAAAAGACATCCACACACCTAATATGCCATAAAATTTAGGCAATATATATACCAACGGAATTAAAAAGAACCCTTGCTTTAAAAGTGTTAATAATAAAGCGGGCAGCGCTTTACCTGCTGCTTGAAAATAAGCAGAACCTATTAATTGTATGGTAATTACCGGTGTGGCTAAAAAAGCAATTATTAATGCATCTGTAGTAAGGTTTAATAAATTAATATCGTCAGTAAATAAAGCAACCAATTCACTAGGAAATACCATAATGCATATAAAAATAAGTGTGGCAATTCCTGTACCAAAAATTATAGCCATTTTAATGGTTTGTTTTACTCTTTTCCAATCATTGGCACCGTAATTATAGCCAGCAATAGGTAAAAACCCTTGCATAACACCAAGTACAGGAAAGAGTGAAAATAGCATGATTCTATTGATAATTCCGTAAACAGCAATTGATATTTCTCCACCATATTTAAATAAGGTGTAATTTAAAATAATGATTAAAATACTAATGGTTCCTTGCCGTATAATGGTAATTCCGCCTAAAGAAATAATTTCTTTTAAAATTGAAAAATCAATATTAAAGTATTTCGGAATAATTTTTAAATCTGTGTTTTTTGATAAGAAAAACCATAAAATAAATAACCCACTTACGGCATAAGAGATTGAAGTTGCTAAACCAGCACCATACATACCAAGATTCATAAATTTTATAAAAATAATATCTAAAACAATATTTATAATTGCAGGAAAAACTAAAGTAAACATGGCGTAATTTGGCTTTCCAACAGCTCTAGCCACCGGATTTCCCATCATTGCAAAGGCTAAAAACGGAACACCCCAAACGATTACATGAAAATATTCGGTAGCAGGAGTTACAATAGCACCTTTGGCTCCAAATAATTGCAATATAGGGTTGCCGAAAAAAGTTCCCATCATTACAAATAAAACAGACAAGCATACGGTTAAACTTATTTGATTGCCAAATACTTTATAAGCTTTTAAATAATTTCCTTTACCTAAAGCTCTAGAGATTATAGAGCTTCCACCAATTCCAATTCCCATTCCTATTGATGAGATAAAAAAAGCAATAGGTAAAACTACGGTAATGGCAGCAATTGCCATAACGTTAATCCAACGACCTACAAAAATGGTATCAACAATCATATTTAAAGACATTACTAAAATTCCTATAGAAGCAGGTATTGCTTGCTTTAAAAGAAGTTTACTTATCTTTTCGGTACCAAAATTGTTTGTTGTTTTGTTCATCTTTACTCTTAAGGATTCGAATATCAACAATATTCTGATACAGAATTAAAAACAGTGGTAGTTTTAAGTAATAATTAACATCAATCGTGTAATTTTGTAGCATGAATTTTCACGAAAAAAAATATAAAGTTACTGCCAATGAAATTGATGAATATAAACACGTTAATAATGTTGTTTATGTACAGTGGATGCAAGAAGTATCTGCCGATCATTGGGAATTATTAATAAAAGAGATTCCGAAACCAGATTATGTTTGGTTTGTAATTCGTCATGAAATAGATTACAAAAAACAAGGAGCTTTAGGAGATGAGATTATTATAAAAACATGGGTTGGTGAAACATCAGGAATTAAATCTGTTAGACATTTTGAAGTAAGAAGGGGCGAGGATATTTTAGTAAAATCGCAAACTACTTTTTGTTTGTTAGATGCAAAAACTCAAAAACCCAAAAGAGTTACTAAAGAAATAACAAACTTACTTTTAGGCAAAAAATAAGCAATATCTTTGCACATATACATACAAGAGGATGACAACATTTACAACATTAGGAGTACGAAAAGAATATGTAAAAGGGTTAAAAGAGTTAGGAATAACAACACCTACTGAAGTACAAGAGCAAGCAATACCTTATTTATTAGAAAATAATGCTGATTTTATTGGGTTGGCACAAACAGGTACAGGTAAAACAGCAGCTTATGGTTTGCCTGTTTTACATAAAATTGATGCATCAAAAAATACCACTCAAGCTTTAATTTTATCGCCTACAAGAGAGTTGGTTCAGCAAATAAAAAAGCAATTATTTAAGTTTACGAAATATGTAGATGCTAAAATTTTTTTAGAAGCTGTTTATGGTGGAGAAAAAATTGAACGTCAAATTAAAAATTTAAAAAGAACTACTCATGTTATTATAGCTACTCCGGGTCGTTTAATTGATTTAATTGAAAGAGGCGAAGTAGATTTAAAAAACATAAACACTTTAGTGCTTGATGAAGCTGATGAAATGTTAAGTATGGGTTTTAAATTAGAGTTAAATCGTATTTTAAAATATACTTCAGGTACTCGAAAAACTTGGTTGTTTTCTGCAACAATGCCCGATGAAATAAGAAGTATTGTAAAAAAATACATGAATGCATCAGCAAAACAAGTGGAGGTAAATAAAAACTCTTTGGTAAATGCCAATATTACACATCAGTTTGTACAAACAACCATTCCTGAAAAAGTAGATGTAATTATAAAATTCTTAGAAAAAAGAGAATCTGAAAGAGGAATTATATTTGCAAGAACAAAAGCAGGAGCACAAAAATTAACAAAAGAGTTAAAAGAAGAAGGTTTTTCAGTTGAAGCTTTAGAAGGCGATATGATGCAAAAAGAACGAGATAAGGTAATGCGTGCTTTTAAAAACGAAAATCTACAAATTTTAGTGTCAACTGATGTTGCAGCAAGAGGAATTGATGTACAAAATTTAGGCTTTGTTGTGCATCATCAATTACCAGAAAAATTAGAATATTACACGCATAGAAGCGGAAGAACTGCACGTGCAGGTAAAAAAGGAGTTTCGTTAGTATTAATTCTTAATAATGAAAGAAATAATATTAAAGAGGCCGAAAGAACGTTACAAATTCAATTTTCTGAAATAAACATATAGTGGAAATTATTTATACCTTAGATTTGGCAGGAACTTTTGCTTTTGCTATCAGTGGTGCTTTGGTTGCAATAAAAAAAGATTTTGATCTATTTGGAGTTGTTATTATTGCCTTTGTTACTGCAGTTGGTGGTGGTATGATACGAGATGTTTTAATTAATGCACACCCAATAAATTGGATTGGTGATATTAATTATATTTGGACGATTTTAACAGCAGTTTTAGTTACTTTTTTATTTAGAAGTAAAATAGCTCCGTTACGAAAAACCATGTTTTTGTTTGATACTATCGGTATAAGTGTATTTACTTTATTAGGCTTGCAAAAAGGATTAACTTATAATTTACATCCGTTTGTAGCTTTGGTTATGGGAATGTCATCTGCAGTAATGGGTGGTGTAACTAGAGATGTTTTAACAAACGAAATTCCGTTAATATTTCATAGAGAAATTTATGCATCAGCATGTTTAGCGGGTGGTGTTATTTATTTAATTTTAAATAATTTTACTATAAATGAAGATATTCAATTTATCATAGCAGCTTTAGTAATTATTATTGTTAGAACAATAGCTGTAAAATATGAATTAGAATTGCCGCGAGTTAAAAAAGATGTATTAAATAATTGATATAAAGAAGTATGAAAAAGTTGTTTTTTGAAAACTTAGCAGCCTTACACAGTTTAGAAGGAAAAGAATTACCAGTAGGCGATTGGTTTACAGTAACACAGCAGATGATTAACGATTTTGCAAATGCTACCTTAGATAAACAATGGATTCATGTTGATGAAGAAAAAGCGGCAAAATATTCGCCTACAAAATCTACAATAGCACACGGTTTTATGTCTGTTTCTATGTTGTCTGAATTAATAGCATCAGTAATAGAAATAAAAAGTGTAAAATTAGGATTGAATTACGGATTAAATAAAGTCCGATTTCCTAATTCGGTACCTGTAAATAGTCAACTTCGATTAAAAAGCACTTTGCAAAAAATAGAAGATTTTACTAATGGAAAAAAACTTACATTTAATTGTTTAGTTGAAATAAAAGGGCAAGAAAAACCAGCATGTGTTGCTGAGTTTATTTTTGTGTTGATAGAATAAAAAACTGCCTTAATTTTTAAGGCAGTTTTTATAATTAAGAAAGCCAACCTTTAGTTGCTGATTTTTTGGTGTACCAAAGTATAAAAACAGCAAAACCAATAACCATAATAGGCATTATAACTGCTCCGGGACCATAAACATCCATAGCGCCACTCATAAAAACATTGTAAAACATTTGAATAACGATTGTTACCAATGAAACTATAAAAACAGGTTTCGCTATTTTTTTTCGAAGTAATAAAAAGATACTTCCTAAAAGTCCGCTAAAAACGGCAATGGCAAAAGCAGCCATAACCCAAGAAGGAGTATTTAATGCCATTTCTAATACTTTTTCATCAGGATACATTGCTTTAAAAGTATCAGTATTATAAGCTTGTTGTAAGTATTGGTTTACACCCATTGCATTCCATAATAAAGCAATAATGCTAAGTACCCAAAACCAAATAGTAGGTTTGTGTGAAGTTGTCATAAAGGTTAAAATTTTTAGTTAGTTGAATTTAAAAATAGTAATAAACCATTACATAGCAAAATAATAAACAAAAGCCATCAATCATAAAAAAGTGTTAAACTAAAAATGGATTGTAACAATTAAAGAAATCCATCGTCTTATAGATGTAATTACTTAACAAAAAGTTTAGTGATTAGTTAGTTTTTAATAGTTGATTGAAAAAGGCTCGGAATTTAAAAATTCCGAGCCTTTTGTTTTATGATATAAAAAAATATTATTTTCTTACTAATTGTGCCATATAAAATCCGTCAAAGCCAAATTTATGGGCCAATACTTTATTGTCTTTTACAAGAGTAAAATCTTTTCCATCTTCTGAAGCTAAAAATGTTTTTACCTGATCTTGATTTTCAGAAGGTAAAACAGAACAAGTGGCATATACTAATTTACCGCCAGGTTTTACCATTCTAGAATATCGTTGTAAAACATCTTGCTGAATTTCTTTAATATTATCAATAAATTCAGGTTGTAATTTCCACTTACTATCAGGATTTCTACGGATAACTCCTAAACCAGAACAAGGCGCATCAATTAAAACCCTATCAGCTTTACCATATAATTTTTTAATTACTTTGGTAGAATCGATTACTTTTAAGTTAATGTTACTAACACCATTTCTACGCGCTCTAATTTTTAATTTTTTCAATTTACTTTCGTAAATATCCATTGCTATAATTTGCCCTTTATTTTTCATTAAGGCAGCTAAATGTAATGTTTTTCCTCCGGCACCAGCACAAGTATCTATTACTTTCATACCAGGTTCTACATCTAAATACGAAGCTACTAATTGTGATGAAGCATCTTGTACTTCAAAAAATCCTTTATGAAAAGCTTCGGTTTTAAAAACATTAGCACGTTCAACTAAACGCAAAGCATCATCGCAACCATCAATAAATTCGGTTTCAATACCTTCTTGCTTTAAATCGTTTTGTAAATGTTCTTTAGTAACATTTAACGTGTTTGTACGTAAAATAACATCGGCACGTTTGTTTAATGCAGCTATTTCTTTGGTCCAAATGGCTTCTCCTAATTCTTTTACACCTAATTCATCAATCCAATCAGGAATAGATTCTCTAAATTTTCTGGTATTCGATAATTCATCAAATTTACCTTTAATTCTACGTGTTGGTGTTTCTTCAATTTGGTTCCAATCTGGTAATTTAATACCTCTTAATACACACCAAACTACAAGTAAACGCCACAAATCTGGTCTTGAATACGGAGTTTTTACATTGGCAATTTCACCATACAAACGTTTCCAACGTACAATATCGTAAATAGTTTCGGCAACAAATTTTCTATCACGTGCTCCCCATCTTTTATCTCTCTTTAACGCTTTTTCAACAGCCTTATCAGCATAAACATCTTCATTAAAAATATCGCGTAAACTATCAATAACTGCGTAAACTAAATTTCTATGTAATCTCATTTGGTGAATTTAAGAGTGCAAAGATAGTTGATTTTAATGGGTTTTTGTATTTTCGTTTTTAATGAATTTAAATCATCCTGTAACATATATAAAAGGCGTTAGTGTAGCCAAAGCTGAATTGTTGTTTACCGAGTTAGGTGTAAGAACATGCAATGATTTATTGCATCTTTTTCCGTTTCGTTATATCGATAAAACTCAGTTTTATACGATTAATCAATTACAACAAAATTCGGCTGAAGTTCAGGTAGTTGGTAAAATTACAGGAGTTAAAGAAGTAAAACAAAAACGTGGCAGTAGGTTAGTAGCTACTTTTTCTGATGCAACAGGATCGTTAGATTTAGTTTGGTTTAAGGGAGCAAAGTGGATTAAGGATAGTTTAAAAATAGGTGTCCCGTATGTAATTTACGGAAAATTAAACTGGTACAACAATACCGCAAACATGCCACATCCAGAAATGGAAACGGTAAAAGAATATAAAAGTAAGTTACAAATGGCTATGCAACCTGTATATCCATCCACTGAAAAATTAAGTAATAAAGGGGTTAGTAATAAAGTTTTACGAGGGTATATTCAAAACTTATTTAAACAAGCATTCGGGTTAATTGAAGAATCATTTCCTACATATCTGTTAACTGAAAATCATTTTTTAGGAAAAAAAGAAGCACTTTTAAATATTCATTTCCCTAAAAGTCAAGAATTATTAGCAAAGGCACAATACCGATTAAAGTTTGAAGAGCTGTTTTTTATTCAGCTACAATTATTGCAAAAAAAACTCATCCGAAAATCAAAAATTAAAGGATATGTTTTTGATAAAGTAGGAGATGATTTTACTAATTTTTACAATAATTACTTACCTTTTGATTTAACTAATGCTCAGAAAAAAGTTTTAAAAGAAATACGAAAAGATATAGGTTCGGGCGCACACATGAATCGTTTACTACAAGGTGATGTTGGCTCGGGTAAAACTATTGTTGCTTTGTTAACTATGTTAATAGCAATTGGTAATGGTTACCAAGCAACTATAATGGCGCCAACTGAAATTTTAGCCATTCAACATTATAACGGAATTGTAGAGTTATTATCAGAAACGAACATAAAAGTAGATTTATTAACAGGATCGGTTAGAGCTAAAAAACGACGTGAAATTCATGCAGGCTTAGAAGATGGATCTTTGCATATTTTAATAGGAACCCATGCAATTTTAGAAGATAAGGTTCAGTTTAAAAACTTAGGGATTTCTATTATTGATGAGCAGCATCGTTTTGGAGTAGCACAGCGATCTAAAATGTGGCAAAAAAACGAGTTGCCGCCGCATGTTTTAGTAATGACAGCCACACCAATTCCACGAACTTTAGCAATGTCGGTGTATGGAGATTTAGATATTTCTGTTATTGATGAATTACCACCTGGGCGTAAAGAAATTAAAACGGTACATCGTTACGATAGTAATCGCTTAAGTGTTTTTAAGTTTTTAAAAGATGAAATTGATAAAGGACGACAGGCTTATGTGGTGTATCCGTTAATTCAAGAATCTGAAGCCATGGATTATAAAGATTTAATGGATGGGTATGAAAGTATCGTTCGTGATTTTCCGTCGCCTAAATATCAAATAAGTATTGTACATGGGCAAATGAAACCTGCCGATAAAGAATATGAAATGAATCGTTTTGTTAATGGGGAAACTCAAATAATGGTAGCAACAACAGTTATTGAAGTAGGTGTAAATGTACCCAACGCATCTGTAATGGTTATTGAAAGTGCAGAGCGTTTTGGTTTAAGTCAATTGCATCAATTACGAGGTAGAGTAGGGCGTGGTGCTGAACAAAGTTATTGTATTTTATTATCGAGTTATAAGTTATCATCAGACGGAAAAACACGTTTACAAACTATGGTAGAAACTACTGATGGATTTAAAATAGCAGAAGTTGATTTAAAACTCCGTGGTCCAGGTAATATTATGGGAACCCAACAAAGTGGGGTACTTAATCTTAAAATTGCTGATGTTGTAAAAGATACCGCTATTTTACAAAAAGCACGACAAACAGCTGTTTATGTATTAGAAAACGACCCTAATTTGTCTAAGCTAGAAAATGCTAGTTTATTAAAAGTATATAGTCAAATACAAAAAACAAGCGGACTTTGGAGTAATATTAGTTAGCTTAAAATTTTAACAAAAGATTAAAACCCACGTTGTCTTTTGGCTTCAAAAGTTAAGATCGCAGCAGCTACAGAAACGTTCATCGAATCTATTTGCCCCTGCATAGGTATATTGATGTTTTGGGTAGCTTTATCTCGCCAAATTTGTGTTAGTCCAGTTGCTTCGGTACCCACAACTAAAGCAGTTGGTTTGGTATAATCATTTTTGTGATATTCATTTGAATTCTGAAGCGTAGCACTGTAAATATTGATATTTTTTTGTTGTAAAAAATCAATAATTTCTTCGGATGTTCCAACTCCTATTTGATTGGTAAATAAACAACCAACACTAGAGCGCACAATATTAGGGTTGAATAAATCGGTCTTAGGATTTGCAATTAAAACGGCATCCACATTTGCAGCATCAGCAGTGCGCAACATGGCACCAATATTACCAGGCTTTTCAATACCTTCTAAAACTAAAACAAGTGGAGTAGAAGTAGTAAAATTAATAGTTTCAAAATCAAAATTTTTAGATTTAACAACTGCAATAATACCTTCTGTAGTATCTCGATATGCTAGTTTCTGATAAATTTCTTTGGTAATTTCAATACAGTTTTCAGAATGTTTTGTTAGTTTTTCTAAATTATCATCAGTAAACATATCAGCAACAAATAAAATAGTATCTATTTGATAATTTCCTTTTATAACTAACGAAATTTCTCGTTGCCCTTCTACTAAAAACAATCCTTTCTTTTTTCGTTCGCGAGATTTGTCTTGAAGTTTTAATAAATCTTTGATAAAAGAATTTTGTAAGCTGCTAATTTGTTTCATAAATACAAAAATACCCAATATTGGGTATTTTTTACTATTGATTTTATTATAATCTTTGCAAAGCAATTGCAAAAGATTAAACTTTTGTGTTAAAAAATGTAATAAGGGGAATGTTTCTTAATACAAAGTTTAAATAAAAAGCTCGGTATAACCGAGCTTTTTTTATTATTGATTTTTGTATTTATTAGAATAACGTTTCCATAATTTAGTTTGATGGGTTTCTAAACTAATTTTTCTTCCTTGTATAAAAGCTTCGATTAAAATATTAGTACGCATATCTAAAGCATCTCCTTTAGATATAAATAACGTAGCATCTTTACCTACTTCTAAAGTACCAACTTTAGCATCAATACCTAAAATTTTCGCATTATTTTGAGTAATTAATTGTACTGCTTTTTCTTTATCTAAACCGTATGCTGCATAGGTACCAGCGTAAAAAGGTAAGTTACGCGTACTCATGCGTTCCATATCTCCTTCCATACCCAAGCCAATTAAAATACCAGCGTCTGATAAGATTTTAGCATTTTTAAAAGGTAAATCGTAATCAGCATCTTCAGCATCGGGTAAACGATGTGCGCGTTCTAAAATAACCGGAATATTATTTTTAATTAATAAATCGGCAACTTTTTCAGCTTCATAACCATGAACGATAACAATATTTTTAATTCCTGATTTTAGTAAAGTGGTAACAGCATCTGTAATTGCTTTTTGACCACTTACGTGTACAAACATTTTTTGAGTACCCTTTAAAACTCCTTGTAAAGCTTCGTAAGGTAAAATTTTAGAAGATTTATTGCTTGATAAATAGGCTTTTGCATTATTGATATAAGTTGTTATTTTATCAATATTTTTAGTGTAGTTTTTGTTCGGTTTTAATCCAGGATCTTCTCCTAGCCACCAACGACCACGACTAAAATTACTTGGCCAGTTCATATGAACACCATCATCTGCTTTTAAAGCAGCATCTTCCCAGTTCCAAGCATCAAATTGTACAATTGATGATGTACCAGAAATAACGCCCCCACGAGGAGTAATTTGCCCCATTAAAACCCCGTTAGGTCTCATGGTTTCTATTACTTTGCTTTCGGTATTGTATGCAATAAGACTTCGGATGTGAGGTAGCATTGCACCAACTTCATCAGCATCTACAGTAGCTCTTACGGCATCAATTTCTGCTAAACCTAAAGAAGTATTTGCCGCGATAAAACCCGGGTATACATGTTTCCCTTTTGCGTTGATAACGGTTCCTCTTCGAGCAATTTTCATCATGGCACTTCCCACAAAAGAAATTTTTCCTTCAGAAAACATAATTAATGAATTTTCAATTACTTTTCCGTTACCTAAATGTGCCGTTGCACCTTCAATACAATAATCTTGTGTTTGTTTTGGTGCTGGTGTTTGTTGTGCTAGTATATTTCCTATAAATAAGAAACATAGTAAACTATATATTACTTTAATTTTCATGTTTATTATTTTTAGATTCTTATTCTGTATCACAGTGAAATAATTTTTTAGTTTTCTTAACAGGTGCTTGTGTTTTTGCGCCTTTTAACTTTTCTTTCAGCATCATGTTAATTAATTTAGCACGTTCTGTTTTAATAGTTTTACGTTTTTCCTTATCCTGCTTAAGATCAAAATAAAGTGTACCATCAATAATTGTTTTTTCTGCTTTAGAATATATTGATAACGGATTACCGTTCCACAAAACAACATCAGCATCTTTACCAACTTTAATACTACCTGTGCGGTCGTTTAAGTGCAGTAATTTAGCTGGGTTTATGGTTACTGTTGCCCATGCTTCTTGTTCAGACAAACCACCGTATTTAATTAATTTTGCTGCTTCTTGATTTAAACGACGCGACATTTCTGCATCATCAGAATTTATAGCAACTGTAATACCTTGGTTGTGCATAATGGCAGCATTGTAAGGTATTGCATCGTTTACTTCGTATTTATACGCCCACCAATCTGCAAATGTAGAACCACCAACTCCGTGTTTTTTCATTTTATCGGCAACTTTATATCCTTCTAAAATATGTGTAAAAGTGTTGATGTTAAAATCAAATTTTTCGGCAACTTTCATTAACATATTAATTTCAGATTGCACGTAAGAGTGACAAGAAATAAAACGCTCTTTATTAATAATTTCAGCCAACGTTTCTAGCTCAATATCTTTACGATAGGGTTGTCCGCTTTTCTTTTTTGCATCATACTCTTTAGCTCTTTGAAAATAATCAATATATACTTGTTCAACTCCCATACGTGTTTGCGGAAAACGAACGGTTTGTAAATCTCCCCAGTTAGCTTGTTTTACATTTTCACCTAAAGCAAACTTGATAAACTTCGGAGTGTTTTTGTAAATTAATCCTTCAGCATTTTCACCCCATTTTAATTTAATGATTGCAGAACGACCTCCGATTGGATTAGCAGAACCATGTAAAATTTGGATTGATGTAACACCACCAGCAATGTTTCTATAAATGTTTACATCATCAGGATCTACAACATCTTCAATAGTTACTTCGGCAGTTGAATTATGTCCAGATTCGTTTACAGCAGATGTTGCAATGTGCGAATGCTCGTCAATAATACCAGCGGTTAAATATTTACCAGTTCCGTCAATAGTTTTGGCTCCACGACTAGTAATGTTTTTTCCTATTTGAGCTATTTTTCCGTCTTTAATTAAAACATCGGTATTGTTTAATATTTCTTTATTTTCTGATGTCCAAACTGTAGTATTTTTAATTAAAATAGTTTCTTGTTGTGGTTTTTGATAATTTCCATAACCTATATTTGGATAAGAAACAGCAACAATATCATTACTTTTAGCTTTCTTACTTTCTTTTTTCTTGCTTTCTTTTTTAGATTTAAAAGTAGCGATCCAACTAGTTTCGTTACCGTTATTAGTAACAGCCGTTCCTTTTAAGTTTTTTTCGTTAACCATTGCAGATAAACGCGTAAAATTATCTCCGTTTCTTAAAGTAATTGAAACCCAATTATCTTTAAACGAAAATTTAGATTTTACTTTTGTTTTTCCCTTTTTAATAGTAGCTTTTTGCTTTGTACCTTTTCCGCTGATAGACATATTATAGGTGTCATTATTAACAGTTAAAGTATATTCACCAGAAAGATCTTTTATAGTAATATCGTTTATAACGTTTTTATCACCTTGAACCCAGTTTTCGTATAGCGTGGTGCTTTTATCAAAAATATCACCAGAAGTAATTAAAAAATTAGCATAACTACCTTTATTTAAGTTTCCTATTTTATTGTTTCTTAAAATTTTAGCTGGAACACTTGTTAAAGCAGCTAAAGCAGTAGTTTTATCTAACCCAAATTTAATGGCCTTTTGTAAATTAGCCATAAAAGTTTTACTACTTTTTAATTTATGTGTTGTTAAGGCAAATGGAATATTATTTTTTGCAAGAATAGCAGGGTTTGCAGGTTCTTGATTCCATTTACGCATATCACTCAACGCAATTTTATCAGCTAAAAAAGCATTACTAACATCGTATGCTTTTCTAAAATTAATGGGAATAATAAAAGTAGCGTTGGTGTTTTTAATATCGTTTACGCGCTCATATTCATTACCACCACCTAAAATTGTGTATTGAATTCCGAATTCGTCTCCAACTTTATCAGCACGTAAATCATCTAAATAATTACCAGCACTAAATATTTGAGGCAATTCTTTTTTATCATTTAAAGCCTGTAAAGCTAAATCGGTATTATTCATATTTCCTGAAGCATACCAACTAGCATCCATGTAAGTTTGTCTTAACAATGCCATAGCACCCATACGAGAAGTAGGGTATGATTGACGCGATTTTTTACTTTTACTAAACGAAAGGTAATTAGCAGATTGTTTATTTAAAATTCTGTATGCATCAGAAGAAGTTGTATTTAAGGCAACTAAAAGTCCGTTACCTTGCATAATCCCATCATTTTGATGCGTATTTACAACTCCAAAACCTAAATTAACTAATTCTTTAGCTTTTTTGTTGTCAAAACTAAAAGAATCAAAAGCATCGGTGTCCGGACGAATATGATCATTCCAATAATATCCTTTTCTGCTAGCATCGTATTGTGGACCTCTACCGCTTTTTCTTTTTGGAGTTTTTACACCAAAAGTACTGTAAGTATCTATAAAAGAAGGATAAATTGTTTTACCTTTTAAATTTATAGTTTTGGTTCCTTTCGGAATTTTTACTGATTTACCAATACCAATATTTAAAACCTTACCATCTTTAATTAGTAAAGTTCCTTTTTTAATAACATTGGTAGCGCTTACATAAATTTTAGCATTGGTAAATGCATATAATTTATTTTTTGATGTTTTAACCCCTGTGTTACTTGGAAAGTATTCTTGTGCCGAAACAACAGAAACGCATAAGAATACAAGGAGTACGAGTATTTTTTTCATTGATTTATTAAGTTAGTTATGTGCTAAAGGTATTTATTTAATATTGAGTAAAAATCGTTTTAACAAAAAATTAAGATTTGTTTAAGACTAATTTTCCAATTTTTTCATGACCCGCTAACCATGCTACATTTTCGTTTACAAACTGAATGGTGTAGTAAGAATCTGTGCTTACTTGAGTCCAAGTATGTCCACCGTTATTAGAAAAAGAAACGCCTGTTTTACCAACTGCAAAAATTTCTTTTCCGTTGGTATTGGGTACATATTGTACACAGCTTTTGTAATTCGGATTTTGATTATGGGCAACTAACGTCCATGTTTTTCCGCCATCAGAAGTAATGGCTTTGTTGGCACAATTATCATTAGGTTTAGCGTAATTACCGCCAATGGCAATTCCGTTTAATTCATCATAAAAATCGATAGAATAAATTCCTTGTGGTCCATCACCTTGAATAATAGGAGTATCATAAATTTGCCATGTTTGTCCAAAATCAGTAGATTTTAAAATTCGAGCTTTTGTACCACCAGAAGCTATCCAAACAGTATTATTTATAATTTTAATATTCGTATTACTAGCTGCAAAAAAAGCTTCTCCTTCTTCAAAAACGGGTAAGTTCTCACAAGATAATTTACTCCAAGTATTTCCTCCATCCGAAGTTAAAATAATAGAAGCACAATTTTCGGTAGGATCGCCAACTGCGATTCCGTGTTTATTATCTGCAAAGAATTTCATACTATCGTAAAACACTTTGTCATGCATTTCTTTGTAAACTAAAGTGGTTAGTTTTTTAGCGTTATCAAATTTATATAATAATGCAGGGTTACCAATACTTAAGGCAAAAACAGCTGTTCCGTTATAAGCAATACTTCTAAAATTAGGAATAAGAGTGTCATTATCTTTAATATTGATAAAAGAATTTTTGCCCCATTTTTCTCCATTGCTTTTGGTAAAACCAATCACACCATTTGAACTAGCGTAATACAAACTAGTTTTATTTATTGGATAAATAGCTCTGATACTTGAACTATCTTGTTTAAATTCGGTAATATTTATAGTTTTAAAATTTCTTGGTTGATATTCTTTTTTGCAAGAAAAAGAAATAAAAGCGACTATAATTAAAAGTGAAAATTGTTTCATTTTTTTGATATTTTTACAAACCTAAAAATAGGTAAATCAAATTAAAAGGATGAAAAAAGCATTGGTAATTTCTGGAGGTGGGAGCAAAGGAGCATTTGCAGGTGGTGTTGCTCAGTTTTTGATGAAAAAGAAGGAGAAAGAATACGATATGTTTTTAGGAACGTCAACAGGAAGTTTAATGGTGTCGCACTTGGCTTTAGGTATGGTTGATGAGTTAAAAGAGCTGTACACTTCGGTAGATCAAAAAGCAATTTTTAGTAACAGTCCGTTTAAAATAAAATCGGTACATGGCGAAAAAGTAATTTCTGTTCGTCACCGAAATACATTGTGGAATTTTATAAATGGACGAAAAACCTTTGGTGAAAGTAAAAATTTACGAAAACTAATAAAGAAAAAAGTAACTAAAGAAATTTACGAAGAAATACGCGCAAAAAATAAAGAAGTTGTGGTTACAGTTTCTAATTTAACTGCCAATCAAATAGAATATAAATCTATTTTAGATTGTACTTACGATGATTTTTGCGATTGGATTTGGGGTTCGTGTAATTATGTACCATTTATGAGTTTGTTAGAAAAAAATCATTGTCAATATGCTGATGGTGGTTTTGGTAGTTTAATACCAATTCGAGAAGCAATACTTAGGGGAGCTACTGAAGTTGATGCCATTATTTTAGCAACCGAAGTAACACAAATTAATAGATTGCCTGCTAAAAATCCGTTTTCGTTAATGATGGATACTTTTGATTTTATGCTAGAAAACGTAGAACGTCATAATATTACCATCGGAAAATTATCTGCTAAACAACACGGAGTAAAATTAAATTTATATTACACACCTACCGTTTTAACCACTAATTCGTTGGTTTTTGATAAAGAAAAGATGAAAAAATGGTGGAAATCTGGTTATAACTACGCTAAAAAACTTGATGATGATAAAATGAGTGAGTTTAGGCCAGAAATGTTAGATAATCATGAAGTTGAAGAAGGTTTAGAAAATGCTTAGTTTATGAAATTTGGAAAAGTGAATGCTCCTGAGTTAATAGATTTTACTTTGCCTAATACTCATGAAAAAACAGTAAAATTATTAAACTCTTTTGATAAAGTTGAGAAACCGACAATATATGTTGGTTGTGCAAAATGGAATAAAGCAGATTTAAAAGGGTTTTATCCGAAGGGAACAAAAGATGAGTTAGCGTATTATTCGAAACAATTTAATTCAATTGAGTTGAATGCTACTTTTTACCGTCAATTTTCTGAAGAACAGTTTAAAAAATGGCACTTAAAAACACCAAAAGAATTTAAATTTTTTCCGAAGTTAACACAGGATATTAGTCATTTTAATCGTTTGCAAGGAGTTGAAAGTTCGGTTAATTTATTTTTAGTGAACTCAGCACATTTGCAAGATAAATTAGGAACTATTTTTTTACAAATGCATACCGATTTTGATATTCGTTACTTTAAACGATTGCAAAATTTTGTAGTGAGTTGGCCTAAAGAAATTAGGTTAGCTATTGAGTTAAGAAATGAAAAATGGTTTGAGGATAAAATTATTTTTGATGAATTTACACAGTTATTTGAAGAAAATAACATTGCAAATATATTAGTAGACACATCCGGAAGACGCGATATGCTGCACATGCGATTAACAAATAACGAAGCATTTATTAGGTTTGTAGGCGCAAATCATCCGTCGGATTATGAACGATTGGATGCTTGGGTTTTTAAATTGAAAAAATGGAAAGCTTTAGGTTTAAAAAATATTCACTTTTTTATTCATCAAAATTTAGAAGTTGAATCGCCTTTGTTAGCTGCTTATTTTATAAAGAAATTGAATAGTGAGTTAAAAACAAATTTGAAAATTCCTAACGAAACGATAAATCAACAGATGAGTTTATTGTAAAAAAAAATCCAGCAATAAAGCTGGATTCTATTTTTTAAGTACAATTACTTTAAATCAATATACATATTATTATAGTCAGGGTAATTCATTGATGAGTTCCATGACGAATAAATAGCAGTTCTTTTTTTAGCTAAAGGAAATCCTTTTGCTCCTGTGGTAATATATTGTATTGTTCTTTCTAATAAAGGCTCTGTAGGATCACCAAAAACGCCTAAATTACCAGGGTCTTCTTCCATTATTACTTCAGGAATAAAACCTTCGGGTTTATTTTCTCCGTTGCTATTCTGTATTTCTAAAACAATTGGTTGCATTGCCCAAGCATGATTAGTTTTAAAATTAGGACCGTTTTTAGAAAAGTTTTCAGAGTCATATAATGTTATAGAACCTACATGTTTTCCGTAGGTTTGAGTTCCTACTAATTTTACGTTAATATAAGGTGATAATGCATTTATAACCAATTCGGATGCAGAAGCTGTGTTTTCAGAAACAATAAAATAAACCGTAGTTAAGTTTAAATTATTAATGGTTTCATCTAAAACAATGCTACCGTTACTATCTTTATTTAAAATTTTATCTGTGAAATTATCAATGAAATCGCTTGGCTCTCTACCAGCCATTACTTTGTTATTCCAAATTTGTTTTGAGAACAACTCATCATTACCTTGTCCTGCAATCATACTTCCTAAATAAACCGCTGTTTGTACAGAGCCACCACCGTTGTAACGTAAGTCAACTACTAGGTCGGTAATTCCTGCTGTCATAAAATTAGCAAATTCGGTATTTAAATCTCCATCAAAATCACTAGAAAATTGATTATACATTAAATAACCGATAGTATTTCCGCCATCAACAATAACAGTAGTTTCTTTAATAGGATTTTCGGTAATCTCATTTTTAGTTAAACTAATTACAGTACCGTTTGCGGTTGGATTTCCAGCATTAAAATCAGCTAAGTGAATAGAAAAAGTATCGTTATCAAACAAGTCATTAACATTACTACGAGTTAAAGTTGTTCCGTTTACTTCGGTAATTATCATTCCTCGGGTAATTCCTTTTGTTTCGGCATCAGAACCCTTTACTACATCGTAAACATACACGTAATAATTACCAGAACCATCGGTAAAATCAGTTCCTTTAACTTTCATACCTGTAGTTTGCCTTGTTCCTTCAAACGATTGCTCTAAAGCGATATAATCATCAACAATCCAAGAATAAGTTTTGTTAGGATCTTTCGGATATTCGTTTGGCAAAAACAATAAGTTGTAAAATAAATTTTCAGGATTATCATAACCAGATAAGTAACTGTATAATTCGTGATCGTTGCTAAAACGAGTGTCAGACAAGTCTGCAACTTCATTTTGCCATAAATAATAAGCATTTAAACCTTTCCAAACAAAATTTTGAACTTGTACGCTTTTAGGAGCATCATCTTTTTCGCTACAAGAAACAATTAGTATTGAAAAAAATAAAATAAGGGATGTTTTTAATAATTTCATAAAAGTATTTTAGCTGTAATTACAACGCAATTTAATTAATAATATTATTTTTTTACAGATTGATGTAACAAACTTTACTTTGCATCGTCGTAATTATGTAAACCGGATAAATAGAAAGAAATTTTTAACCGGAATAATAAAACTGAAACTAACCAATGAAACAATCAGACTTTTTAAAAGTTGTTTTACCATTTAAAGATAAGGTATTTCGTTTAGCCAAAAGATTATTGGTATCTACGGAAGAAGCTGAAGATGCGACTCAAGAGTTGTTTTTTAAATTGTGGAGAAACAAAGAAAAACTTTCTGATTACAAAAATGTTGAAGCTTTTGCAATGACCATGACAAAGAATTATTGTTATGACCGATTAAAATCGAAACAAGCAAGTAATTTAACGTTGGTTCACAGTAATTATAAAGAAAAAGATACGTCTTTAGATAAAAAGATAGAACATAATGATACCGTAAGTTTGGTACATAAGTTAATTGAAAAATTACCAGAACAACAAAAAATAATTATTCAATTAAGAGATATAGAACAATACGATTTTGATGAAATATGTAAAATGGTGGATATGAAACCAACCGCTGTTAGAGTAGCTTTATCAAGAGCAAGAAAAACAATAAGAGAAGAACTAATAAAAAAACACAACTATGGAGTTAGCTAACATAGAAAAATTAGTAGAAAAATACCTGAACGCAGAAACTACTTTGCAAGAAGAAAAAATACTAACACAGTATTTTACTTCACCCAATGTGGCAGCACATTTGCAAGAATACACCATGTTGTTTAGTTATTTTAAACAAAGCAAAGACGAAACGTTTACCAAAACCATTCAGTTAAAACCTGAGAAAACTAAGAAGAACTGGAAATGGTTATCGGTAGCAGCATCAGTAGTTTTACTATTTAGTGTATTTATAGGTAATGACCAATATCAAGAGCATCAACAAAGAAAACAGTTTGCACAAATAACACAAGCGTTAAAACTGGTTTCTACCAACTTAAACAAAGGAAACGAAGCATTATATGCAGTTTCAAACAACTTAAATAAAGGTAATGAAGCTTTAGAAGAATTAAACACCTATAAAACAACCGTAAACAAAGTAATAAAAACAGTAAATTAATTAAAAAGTAAAACCAAGTACTTAAATAAACCAAGAATATCATGAAAAAAATAATATTATTATTCGCATTTGTAATTACATCTAACTTAAGTTTCGGACAATCAATGTTTGATAAATTAGAAGATATTGATGAAGTATCATCAGTAGTTGTTAATAAAGATGCCTTTGAAATTTTATCAAAATTTAATGTCGAATCTAGCGATAACGAAGCTATGGAGGTTTTTAATATGATAAAAGATTTAAAAGAACTTAGAGTGTTTTCGACCGAAAATGATAAAACAGCGTCTGAAATGGAAAGTATGGTAAAAAAGGCTGTTAGTAAAAGTAATTTAATAGAATTAATGCGTGTGAAAGATAAAAATTCACGAGTAAAAATTTATGTTAAATCAACCAAAAATAAAGATTTTGTAAGTGAAGTGTTAATGTTTGTAAAAGATAAAGGAGCTAAAATAGTTTCTTTAACAGGAACGATTGATATTAATAAAATGTCAAAATTAGCTGAAACGTTTTCAAAAGATAAAAATGTAAAAGTTAAAGTAGAAAGTAACTAAAATTACTTTTAAAAAGAGGTAAGAAACAATACTCTTATCTCTTTTTTTTTAATCAATTTAAAAGAATCACCATGAAAAAACTATTTATATATTCGTTATTATTAGTTGCCTTTGTTACAGTTTCATGTAAAAAAGAAGCATCGTTACAAAATTATTTAGTAGAAAGTCAAGACAAAAAAGGTTTTGTAAATTTAGATGTGCCAGCAAGTATACTTCAATTAAGTGTTGATAAAGCATCAGAAGAAGATAAAAAAGCCTTTAATAGCATTCGTAAAGTAAGTATTACAGGTTTACCATATAAAGATACTGATGAAAAAACCTACGAAGAGGAGAAAGAAAAATTGAAAGAAATTTTAAAAAAATCGTCTTACAAAAAGTTGATAAATTTTAAGAAAGATGGCATGCATGCAACCATTTATTATAGTGGTAAAGCAGATGCAATTGATGAAATTATTGCTTTTGGTTATGGTAAAGAATTAGGAGTTGGTATCGCACGTCTTTTAGGAAATAATATGAATCCTGGTAAAATTATGGAAATGATGCGTAAAACTAAAGTAGATGCAAATGGTTTAGATTTAAATCAGTTTAAATCTTTATTAGGAAGTAATAAAACAATTGCTAAAAAACAAAAAGAAGAAGTTTCTGAGTAGTTTTATAAAATAGAATAAAAGAAAAAGCCATCAATAATATTGATGGCTTTTTCTTTTTAACGACTCATTAACAAGCCTAACAATAGATTTCCTTATTTTTGATGTTTAAACGAAAATATTTTATGAAGTTTCAAAAATTTCTTACCCTTAGTATTCTTTTTTTTACGCTTAGCATTTTTTCTCAATCAAGTACAGTTTATAGAGGTGAAAAAGATAAAGTTCATGATTTAGTTCACACGAAATTAAAAGTTGATTTTAACTTTAAAGAAAAGCAATTAAATGGGGAAGAATGGTTAACATTAAAACCACATTTTTATAAAACGGATAAAGTAACGTTAGATGCTAAGGCAATGCTTATTCATAAAATAACGATGAATAAGCAATCTTTAAATTATAATTATGATGATTTTAAATTAATTATTGATTTACCTCGCGTTTATAATAAAAATGAAGAATTTACCATTTATATTAAATATACAGCACGCCCAGAAAAAGTAAAGCAAAAAGGAAGCACAGCGATAACTTCGGCAAAAGGATTGTATTTTATCAATCCAACAGGGTTAGATAAAAAGAAGCCAATCCAAATTTGGACGCAAGGAGAAACTGAGGCAAGTAGTTGTTGGTTTCCAACAATCGACTCTCCAAATCAAAAAACATCACAAGAAATATATATTACCGTACCTAACAAGTTTGTAACACTTTCTAACGGAAAATTAGAAAAACAAACCAAGAATACAAACGGTACAAGAACTGATTATTGGAACTTTACTCAAAAGCATGCTCCGTATTTATTTTTTATGGGAGTAGGTGAGTACGAGATTGTAAAAGATTCGTACAAGAATATTCCGGTAGATTATTATGTAGAAAAAAAATACGCTCCGTTTGCAAAAGACATTTTTGGGAATACACCAGAAATGTTAGCGTTTTTCTCTAAAATAACAGGAGTTGAATATCCGTGGAATAAATATGCACAAATTGTTGGGCGTGATTATGTAAGTGGTGCGATGGAAAATACTACAGCTGTAATTCACGGAGAAAAAGCATATCAAACACCAGGGCAATTAATTGATGAAAATATACAAGAAAATACCATTGCTCACGAAGCTTTTCATCATTGGTTTGGAGATTTAGTAACGGCCGAAAGTTGGAGTAACTTAACGGTAAACGAAAGTTTTGCTAATTACAGTGAATATTTATGGCGCGAGTATAAATATGGTAAAAACGATGCAGATGCACATTTGTTAGAAGACATTGAAGGTTATAAAAATGGTCAGAATTACGATAAACATTTAGTTCGTTTTAACTACCATGATAAAGAAGATATGTTTGATGCGGTAAGCTATAATAAAGGTGGTGCAATTTTACATATGCTACGTAATTATTTAGGAGATGAAGCGTTTTATGCAGGATTAAACAACTATTTAACTACTCATAAATATAGTACCGGAGAAGCACATCAATTGCGTTTGGCTTTTGAAGAAATAAGCGGAAAAGATTTAAATTGGTTTTTTAATCAATGGTATTTTAATAGTGGACATCCGAAGTTAGAAATTTCTTACGATTTTAATAAACTAAGAAAAACGGTAACAGTAAATATAATTCAAACTCAAGAAAACGAATTTAAGTTTCCGTTTGCAATTGATATTTTTGAAGGAAGTAAAGCCACACGTCATACTGTTTTTGTAGACGGTAAAGACGCATCATTTTCATTTCCGTATATAAAACAACCCAATTTAATTCAAGTAAATGCTGATGGAGTTTTATTGTGTGATGTTTTAGAAAACAAAGTGTTGAGCGATTATATACATCAATTAAAATATGCAAATAACTATATGCATAAAAAAGAAGCTTTACTTGAGGTTGCTACAAAACAAGATGATAAAAAAGTGTTTGATGCTATTGCAAACGCGATGAACGATGATTTTTATAAAATTAGAATTTTAGCTTTGCAAAATATCAATTTAGCTTATAAAAACTCAAAAAGAAAGGTAATTGAGAATATTATGAAAATTGCTGTAAACGATGCTAAAACTTTGGTGCAAGCGACAGCAATTGAAACACTTGGTAAATTAACAGATCCTGAATTAAAATCGGTTTTTGAAAAAGGTTTACAAAGTAAATCATATTCTGTTTTAGGTAAATCGTTAGTAGCCATGTATTATATAGATAAAGATTTGGCTATTAAAAAATCGAAAACATTACCTGCTGAAGTAAAACGAATTATAGCTACGCCATTAACACGTATTTATTTAGAAGAAAACGATGAAGATGAGTTAACTTTTATAGCTAGTAATGTTATGTCTGGTATGTATTTAAGTCAGAATAAAAAAATACAATCTTTATATAAAAAAGCATTTGATAAAATTGCAAAAAGTAACAATACTGTTGCTCTTAGTAATTTAGCTGATGATATTGTTTCGAAAGGAATTCAATTTAAACAATATAATTTTGATAAAGTAGGGATTAATTTGTTACGTCAAGTGGTACAAAAACAAAAAACTGCCAATTTATCTAACCGAAGTAAAAATATTGAAATTATAAAAACAGCTATGGCAAAATTGCTAGAGTAAAAAGAGATTTAAGTATTATTAATTAAGAGTAAAAATGATTTTTGGTATATATTATTTATGGATTTATTCTCGCAATTTGATGATTTACCTAAAAATATACTACCTAAAAATGGTACGGTAAATTATCACGGAATTGTTTTATCAAAAGAAAAAGCAGACGCTTATTACCATCATCTTTTAAAAACGATTGCATGGAAAAATGATGAAGCTATTATTTTCGGAAAACTAATTGTAACCAAACGTAAAGTAGCGTGGTATGCAAATACAAATTTTGAATATTCATATTCAAATCGAACAAAAATCGCTTTAATTTTTACCAAACAATTATTAGAGTTAAAAGAACTCGTTGAAAAAGAAACGAGTGAAACCTATAATTCATGTCTGTTAAATTTATATCACGATGGCTCTGAAGGTATGGCTTGGCATAGTGATGGTGAAAAAGATTTAAAAGAAAACGGAGCAATAGCATCATTAAGCTTAGGTGCCGAACGTAAGTTTGGTTTTAAACATAAAAACACAAAAGAAACCGTTTATAAAGTTTTAGAACACGGATCTTTACTGGTAATGAAAGATGAAACACAAAGCCATTGGTTACATCGTTTACCACCAACAAAGAAAGTACATAGACCGCGAATTAATTTAACTTTTAGAACAATTGAAGAGTAAATTTTTTTGTAAAAAAAACAGTGAAAAAATCATCCTTTTGTTTAGGTAAATCAGTTTTATATAAAAAAAGCAACTCATAATGAGTTGCTTTTTTTTTGCTATAAATATTTAATTATCCTTTATAAAAAGGTAATTTAACAACCTTTGCAGGAATCTGTTTTTTACGAACTTGAATAAAAATTTCAGAATCTACTTTTGATAGTTCTTTAGTAACATATCCTAAACCAATACCTTTTCCTAAAGACGGACTCATAGTTCCTGAAGTTACACGACCTATTTTAGTTCCATCAGCATTAACAATATCATAATCATGACGAGGAATACCGCGTTCTGTTAATTCAAAAGCAACTAGTTTTTTAGTAACACCAGCTTCTTTTTGAGCCTTTAAAGCTTCAGCATTAACAAAGTTTTTGGTAAATTTGGTAATCCATCCTAAACCAGCTTCTAAAGGCGAAGTAGTATCATCAATATCATTACCATATAAACAATATCCCATTTCTAAACGCAAGGTATCACGAGCAGCTAAACCAATCGGTTTAATTCCCCAATCTGCACCAGCTTCAAAAACTTTTTTCCAAACAGCTTCTACATCTTCATTTTTTACATAAATTTCAAATCCGCCAGAACCAGTATAACCAGTAGCAGAAACAATTACGTTTGGCAAACCAGCAAAATCAGTAATTTCAAAAGTATAAAATTTAATAGTAGATAAGTTTACCGACGTTAACGATTGCATAGCTTCAGCTGCTTTTGGACCTTGAATAGCTAATAACGACCAATCTTCAGAACGATTTTCCATAACAACTCCTATATCGTTGTGTTTAGAAATCCAATTCCAATCCTTTTCAATATTAGAAGCATTAACTACCAACATATACTCATTGTCAGCAATCATATAAATAATTAAATCATCTACAATTCCACCATCAGTATTCGGCATACAGCTATATTGAGCTTTTCCTGGAACAAGTTTAGAAGCATCATTAGATGAAATTTTTTGAATTAAAGCCAAGGCATTTTCTCCTTTTAAGAAAAATTCACCCATGTGACTTACATCAAAAACACCTACTCCTTTTCTAACAGTTTCGTGTTCTAAATTTACCCCCTCGTATTGTACAGGCATGTTGTAACCCGCAAAAGGAACCAATTTTGCTCCTAAAGCTTCGTGTATATGTGTTAATGCAGTATTTTTCATTTTAAAATTGTTTGTTTTAAAGTGTTGCTAAATTATTGAAAAAAAGGCAAACAAATAGTGTGATTTTGTTTAATGTTATATTCGCTAAAAGTTTGTTAATTCTCATTTATTATATGCAAAGAATATTACATTTGAATATTATAAAAAGTTACTAATGAAATTTAATAAAAAAACAATTTCAAATATTGTATTTGTTGTTATTATAGGGCTGTTATTATATCCGCCAACCAAAGTATATTTTATACGGTTGATTTCGTTTTCGCCATCAGTAATTGCTGAAGAAAAACAAGAACAAATTGTTGATTATAATTGGAATTTAAAAGGCTTAAATACGGCGAATATCGATTTTAATGATACTAAAAATAAGGTGGTTTTTGTTAATTTTTGGGCAACTTGGTGTCCGCCATGTATTGCAGAAATGCCAAGCATTCAAAAATTATATGATGATTATAAAGACAAAGTAACCTTTGTTTTTATAAGTAATGAAGATTGGAATACGATTGATGGTTTTTACATCAAAAACAATTATAATTTACCAACCTATAATACGTTGAGTAAAACTCCAGGGCAATTAAAAAGTAATTCGATTCCCGCTACTTTTATTATTGATAAAAAAGGAAACATTGTTACCGATAAAAAAGGAGCTGCAAATTGGAATAGTGCTAAAGTTAGAAGTTTATTAGACGAATTAATCAACTAGAAACTTTACTTTTGTTGTTTTAAACATACTATGAGTCAAGAACAACCCAATAATCCGCTTCACGGAATAAAATTAGCAACCATGTTAGAAGAACTGTATTTAGAATATGGTTGGGAAGAAATGGGTGATATTTTAAGTATTAATGCGTTTAAAAAGAATCCAACGTATAAATCGAGCTTAAAATTTTTAAGAACAACGCCTTGGGCAAGAGCAAAGGTTGAAAAGTTGTATTTAGAGTATATTAGTTAGATTTAGTGTTTGTTTTTAATTTTTGAGTAATAAAAATACCCAAAATTACAAAAGCAGAGAAAGAGTAAAATCCAAACATTAAATTTGATTGATTTGTAGTAAGTATATTAAATCTAATTGAGATGTTTTCTAATTGATTCAATTGGTCGTTTATAATTCCGTCAAAGCCTATATAGGACATTAAAATAGCTATAACAAAAACATCTGCCATTGACCATTTTCCTGATTTATATACAAAGAAAATAATTAATTTATTTTTTCTAAAATTGGTTTTAAAAGTCCATATAAATGATGACATAATTTTTGTTATAGGAAATATAACACTGAACATTAAAACTAATATTCCAACAGACATAATTCCTATTTTGTTTTGAGATATCATTAAGTAAACTACTTCAATAATACTTTTACTTTTATAAAATAATACTTGATTTTTAAAATTAACATTATTTCCTAATAAAGTAAATTCCATTTTGGAAATTCTAGCATCTATTTCTATCATAGGTAATATAATCCCTAAAACAAGAAAAATTAAACAAACAAAGAGTGATAATGAAGTATCTATTTTATTTAATTTTTTTGAAAACTGTATGAGTAAAATTATTAAAATAAAATTTATCAATAAAATTAATTTGTTTATAAATAAACTTTCTTCGAGGTGTTTTATTTTTAAATTTAATTGCTTTTTTGCTATTGTTTTATTCGTATAATTATACTTTTTTATAATTGAATTTATTTCGGAATAATCTGTTTTTGAGAAAGTCTCATTTGTATAATTATCAATAATGTTTTTGATATAAATTTTTAAATTTTCACGATTTTCTTCTTCATCAAGAAAATTTATTATTTGTTCTGTAATTATAGGTATATCTCTTTTTATATGGTCAAAAGTACTAGTTGTTGTTGCTACAATATTTTTAAAAAAACCAGTAAATGATTTTCTGTTATCTCTATAATACCTTTCTTCAAAATTATTAATTTCTCTCTTTAAAAAGGAAGAAATTTTTATTTTCGTTTTAATCTTTTCGTTACCTTTAAAATTAAATTCTTCAATTTTATCAGAAATTATATCAGTTAGAATTATTTTCCATTCATCAACGTTAAATAAACCGTATTTTATTTTTGATAATTCAATTAAATCGCTTTTAACAGATAGATTTATTTTTTCATTTTTATATATATTTATTGAAAAATAAATAGAAGATAATAACAAAGAAAATAAAAGAAGTGTCTTTAGGAGTTTCAAAATAATAGCTTTTTTAAAGCTAAAATACTTATAAATTAAACTTTTAATTTAATGATATTCAAAAAAATAATTTGAATATTAGTTTAAAACCAACTCACTCCATTCTTTCGGGTTTTCTAGCATCGGGAAATGTCCTGTGTTATCTAACCAAAACAACTCGTTATTAGGAATTTCGTTCTGTAATTGTGTAGCAATTTCTTTTACTGCAATCGGGTCATGTGTTGCCCAAACAATTTTGGTTGTAATATTAGTTTGTGTTAAAGCACCAATCCAACGATGCCAAAAAAAGTAACGTTCGTTAATGTAGTTACTTAATAAGTGGATCACTTTTCGCCCGTTATTATGGTTAATTTGAAACCACATTTCGTTTAACTCGGTTTGTGAAACTTTAGATTTATCAAAATAAATATTCCTGATATTTCGATTAAAAAGAGCTTGATTTGCCAATTTAGCAACCCATTTCCCTGTGATTTTACTTTTTAATAATTTTTGAATTGTACGAAGTTTAGCTAATTCAATATGCATACTTCCGTTACATAAAATTAACTTGTTTACTGTGATTTTTAATTGATTTTGGTTGTTTCGTGCGATAATTTCGGTAGCAATACTTGTTCCGTAATCGTGTGCTAATAAAGTAACATTTTGTAAACATAGTTTTTCCCAAAGTAATAAAGCAATATCCGCCTGTTCAATTAAAGAATAGGAATAATCTAACGGTTTATCAGAAAAACCAAATCCTAAATGATCGTGAATAATTACTCTATACTGTTTTGTTAAATAAGGTAATGCTTTGTAATAATCAAAAGAAGAAGTAGGGTATCCGTGTAAAATGATTAATGTTTTATCATGATTTCCTTCATCAATAACAAAAATATCTCGATCATTAATTCTAATAATATTCCCTTTTGCTTTCCATTCTAATGAAGTCATAAATACCTTTATTTTTCTGTTTACAATGTAGTGATTTTTGTGTAGTTTTGAATTTGTCAGTTCGAGTAAAATTTATTTGAACAGATAAGAGAAAATTAAAATTTTATCAAGAATAGAATATAAAACTTCTCGATATAATTTTACTCATTTCAATCATAAAACCACTCGAAGTGACACCATATTTCATCGACGTTATATTACCAATTCCTTTAAAAAAAACATTTACTTATTCGGTAAATGAGGCAGAGTTTTCATTCCTTAAAAAAGGAATGCGCGTGGCTGTTTCTTTTGGTAAAAGTAAAATTTATACAGCGTTGGTGTTTAATATTCATCAAAATGTGCCAGAATTATACGAAGCAAAAGATATTCATCAAATTTTAGATGAAAAACCTATTGTAACAGAGCCTCAATTAAAACATTGGGAATGGATTTCTAGTTATTATATGTGTTCTTTAGGTGATGTTTATAGAGCTGCATTGCCATCGGCTTTTTTATTAGAAAGTGAAACGATTATTTATAAAAACGAAACTTTTACTGATGAAACAAGTTTAACTGATGAAGAATTTTTAATTTTTGAAGCGTTACATAATCATTCACAATTAACTATTCACCAAGTATCGGATATTTTAGGTAAGAAAACAGTGTTACCTATTATTGATGGATTGATAAACAAAGAAGCTGCTTTTATTAAAGAAGAAATTTACGAAACCTATAAACCTAAATTGGTAAAATATGTTCGTTTAAATTCGAAATACACCTCAAACGAAGCTTTGCAGAGTTTGTTAGAAGCGCTTTCTAGAGCAAAAAAACAGCGAGAAGCAGTATTGGTGTATTTTCAGTTAGCAGTTGCTAAAAAACCAATAAAAGCAAAAGAGTTAGAAGATAAATCAGGCGCTTCATCCGCAGTAATAAAAGCGTTGGTTGACAAAGATATTTTTGAGTTTTATGAAATTCAAACAGATCGAATTAATTTTAATGGAGAAACCAATCAATTAAAAGAATTGAACGAGTTTCAAGAGCAATCTTTTAATGAAATAAAAACCTCTTTTGAAACTCAAAATGTAACGCTTTTGCACGGAGTTACTGGTTCTGGTAAAACAGAAATTTATGTAAAACTGATAAAAGAAGTTATTGCAGAAGGAAAGCAAGTATTGTTTTTATTGCCAGAAATAGCTTTAACAACACAAATAATTGCCAGATTACAGCGTTATTTTGGAAGCTTTATATCAGTATTCCACTCAAAATATTCGATGAATGAGCGTGTAGAAGTTTGGAATAATGTATTAGAAAACAAACCCAAAGCGCAAATTATTTTAGGAGCTCGTTCTTCAGGTTTTTTACCTTTTAATAACTTAGGATTAATAGTTGTTGATGAAGAGCACGAAAGTTCGTATAAACAATTTGAGCCTTCGCCTCGTTATAATGCAAGAGATTCTGCCATCGTTTTAGGACATTTACATCAAGCAAAAGTGTTATTAGGTTCTGCAACACCATCCTTAGAAAGTTATTATAATGCCAAACAAAATAAATACGGATTTGTTGAACTAAATAGACGTTTTGGTAATATTCAATTACCAAAAATTGAGTTGATTGATGTAAAAGAGAAACATCGAAAAAAGGAAATGAAAGGTCATTTTTCTGATCGTTTATTAAAAATGATTACCGAAGCATTGGATGAAAAAGAACAGATAATTCTGTTTCAAAATCGTCGCGGATTTTCACCTGTTGTAGAGTGTACCACTTGTGGAGTTTCTCCGCAATGCCCTAATTGCGATGTAAGTTTAACTTATCATAAATTTAGAAGAGAATTAAAATGTCATTATTGTAGTTATCAACGATCAATGCCTAATAGTTGTGGAGCTTGTGGTACAGCAACTTTAGATACCAAAGGATTTGGAACCGAACAGATTGAATTAGAACTAAAAGAATTGTTTCCGAAGCATAATATTGGTCGGATGGATTTAGATACGACACGTGGTAAATATGGATATCAAAAAATAATTGGCGCCTTTGAAGCGCAGGAAATTGATATTTTGGTAGGAACACAAATGTTATCAAAAGGATTAGATTTTGAAAACGTATCGTTAGTAGGTGTTTTAAGTGCCGATTCTATGCTTAATTTTCCAGATTTTAGAGCGCATGAAAGAGCTTACCAATTAATGGTACAAGTGTCGGGTAGGGCAGGACGAAGTAAAAAACAAGGTAAAGTAGCCATACAGACATATAATCCGTATCATCAAATATTACAACAGGTTTCTACGACAAATTATACAGAAATGTATAAAGAACAGTTACAAGAACGTTGGCAATTTCAATATCCACCGTATTATAGAGTGATAAAAATTACATTAAAACACAAGGATTACAATCGTGTAGAAAATGGGGTGAATTGGCTAGCAAAGTCGTTACAAAATGTATTTCAAGAAAATGTTTTGGGTCCAACAGCTCCGGCAGTTTCTCGTGTTCGAAACTTATATATTAAAAACTTAGTAATTAAAATTCCACCAAAACAATCGTTAGGGAAAACCAAAGAGCAAATAACTAAAATCAGAAATACTTTTGAAGCGGTTAAAGATTTTAGACCAATCCGTTTTATTATTGATGTTGATGCGTATTAAAAATTTAATTAGCTTAGCGTCTATGGGTATTACTGGGGGTAAAATTATTGACTTTCCATTAAGCACTTAGCGAAATCAAAAGATTTAGTAGATTTTATAAAAAAAATTAAACTATGTATTAAATACTAAAACCCGTATTATTTAAAGCCATTGTTTAGCATTAATTTTACATTTCCCACATTCTCTTTCTAAAATAATATTCATTTATACCTTCTCCAACATAGTAATCACGATTACTTCTTTCAATCATAAATTTTTTTAAACCTCCATATGGCATTTCAGTTCGTTGTTCACCTCGGTATTCAATTCTAGATTTTTGATAACTGAACATATCACTTCTGTTGATAAGAATTACACCTTCTTCAATTCTAAATCCTTCAAACAGATATGTTCTTATTTGGTCACAAATGTAATTTAATGCGCGAGTAAGTTCTAATACCAAATCTATGATTAATCCTAGATGATATTCATAATGTTCAAGAGCTTTAATTTCTGTTTCTTGACAATAAGCACTTTCATTATTATAGAATTGTTCTCTTTGATAGTTTTTGTAAAATTTCTTTATAGAATATCCATTTGGGTTTTCATCAGGAAATTCTGAGTATAGTCTGACTAAATCATTTAGTATGTTTTTAAAATTTATTAGAGATGATTCTAAAGGTAAATATCTTTGAGGCCAAGCCCTTGAAACTATGTAGTCAGGTACTTGTTTTAAAGTGTCAAATTCCTTTTTGGGAAAAGTTTCCCACATTCCAAGCATATAAGAAGTCCAATTTGTCCAAGTATCTAAGTTTGATAATTCTATGAATTTTTGAATATATGTTGCGTATAATTCATCATCTCTAGTTTTTTGTCTATCTGTAGATAGGTTTTTCTTTACCCAAAGTTCGTGTGTTTTTTTATACTCGTGTAACTTTTCAACTGTATATTCAACTTCTTGGTCATCAATAATTTTATGATGGACACTACAAAGTAAGATTAAGTTATCATACTTATCTCTTTTTTCTTCTTCGAGAGGATGATTTCCTCTAGGGCCTTTAATTTTTTTCGCTACAATGTGAGCTTCTTGACCAATAATAGAAGGGTCATCTGTTGAAGTTTCATCAATCACCAATTCTTTTTTACAATCAGGAAAAGCACACATGTTTCCTGACCTTCCCCAAATTAATTTATGTGTTTTTAGTGATATACTCATAATTGGTGTTAACTTATTTGTGGATATGAATCCGTTTGAATGATTTAAATTCAATGTTAGTGAAAGTTTGTAGAATTTAGCTTAAGAATCAAGCTAAATTATTTTTCAAAAACTTATAAGATGTATAATTTCTCCATTTTTTATTTTGAGTATCTATGGTATGAATAGTTATAGCAACAAATTTAGGAGAGTATAACTCGTTATTCTGTTTAAATCTACAAGGCTTTCTCGAAAATTCGATATTTTTTATAAATTTTATGTTCCATGCGCTCCATAACAGCTCGCATTTTTTTGTTATCCTCTAAAATTAAATGACTGTCTAAAACGGTTAATCCGTTTTCTTTTGCCGATTTATACATTGATTGTGCCATTAAAGCAATTAATCCGGAGTTTTGTAACTCTTCGCTCACACAACCTAACAATAAATTAAGTTGATTGGTTTGTTTAAAAGCTCTGAGGATATGAATAAACCCGAGGGGAAATAACTTTCCATTTGCTTTTTTAAATCCGTTACTTATATCTGGCATCGCCACAACAAAAGCAACTACTTTACTGTTAGTGTCAACAACAACTTTTATATACTGAGGTTTTAGTAAAGGTAAAAAACGTTCAGAAAACTCTTTAGATTCTATATCTTCTAACGGAGCAAAGCCATAAATGTTTTTATAGGTTGAATTTATTAAATCAAACACTGGTTTTACATACGGACGAACATGTTTCGATTTTTTAAACTCTAATACTTTAAAACCTCTTTTTATAACTCTGTCTACAATTTTATCGTAAATTTCAGGTGTTTTTTCAGGAATTTGAGCTCTGTATTGAAAAATATCTAGTTTTTTATTAAATCCATTTTGTTCGGTAAAATCTACCATATATTTATAGCTACAATTGGTAACCATAACACTTATCGGATCATTAAAACCATCAATTAAAAAACCTTGAGGATCTTTATCAGAAAAACCTAAAGGGCCAATAATTGTATTCATTTTCTTTTTTCTTCCCCAATCTTCAATAGCTTTTATCAAAATAGTAAATACTTCGGTATCATCATAACATTCTAACCCGAAAAAGCGAACATTTTTTTCGTTGTTTCCGTTGTTGTAAGTATGATTTATAATCCCCATAATTCTACCAACAACTTCATTGTTTTTTAAAGCTAACAACATTATGGTATCACAATGGTTAAAAGAATGATTTTTGTTTTTATCAAATACTTTCCATTCATCAGAAATTAAAGGAGGTAACCATTCTTTATGATTCTTGTGAATTTTAAAAGGCAATAGTATAAACTTTTTTAAATCCTTTTTAGAGGTAATTTCTTTAAGTTGAATCATAGAGTGGTTAAAGTTTGATATTCTTATTATAAATAGGAATTTTATATAAGATGGATGCTAAATATAACATAATTGGTGCAAATATAATTCCACCTAAAACATCAATAGCATAATGTGCTTTTATATAAACGGTTGATAAAATTAAAAGAATAACCAACGGGAAAATTATTTTAATAAATAAAGGAGTTTTTTTACGTAAAAGAAGTATTATAATGATTGAAATTCCGACATGTGAACTCGGAAAAGCTGCCGTAGGTTGTTCTGCATTAGCTTGTATAAAATGCATTATTTTATCGAAAATAAAAGCGACAGGTAAGTCTTTTTCTGGTGAGGATAAATAAAATTGTGGGCCTGCGGATGGGATTATCCCGAAGAATAAATAAAATAACAACATTGCCGCAGAGAATTTAAAAATTAATTCTGTTGATTCTTCCTTAAGCTGATAATATGCAATAATTACAAATGCTATAATAAGCAAGTAAAATGAAAAATATCCGAAATACATGAGTTCACTAAAAAGTTTACTGGACAAGGTTTTAGAAAAGAGCAAACTTGGTTGGAATCCGAATAAAAACTCATCTAAATCTATTAATTTTTGATCTATATTTTGCCAAATAAATTTATTATAAAAAACAGTTTCTGAGTAAAAATAACCGCTGAGTATTATTGGGTATATATTTCTGATTAATTTTACAAGACTGTTTTTAATTTTACTATTTATAAAAATTAAAACAAATATACTTGCACTAATCAGTCCTCTTGTTAGTAATAAGTTTAAAGAGTTCGTGGATTGATTCCATGAAAAAAAAAGGAATAAAGTGGTTACAAACACATATCCGAAGAAAAGGAAATCAATTTTTTTGAACACATACTAAATTTTGATATGCTAATATATTAGTTTTTTTCTAGAGAAAAATTGTTAGAATTATTTATGGTGAGTTAATTTATTAAAAATATAGTTTCATTTTAATAAATAGTATGATAAAAGACAGAAACAGATTTAACGATACAGTTGTAGTTTATGTTGTATTACGAATAATCATTTAATTATCTCTTTAAAATTAAATGATTTCTAAAATAAACAACCTATTTTATTTTGTTGATTTTTTAAGCTTTATTAAGCAGATTCTTAATGAATAAACCTAATTCTTCCCCTTTGTTGATTTTTAATTTTTTACGAATTCTAAATCGAATAGATTTTATGGATGATATCGTAAGATCACGCGTATTCATTATTTCTTTGCTATTCATATCTAAATAAATAAGCTTACAGACTTCTCGTTCTGATTTGGTTAGAGAAGGAAATTGTTCAATTAATTTTTTCTCAATTAAGTCATCTTTAATAGTAGTATTTTCTGAGATATAATTAAGTTTTTTTTCTGTTTGTTTTTGTTGTTTTAGTTGAATAATAATTGATTGATATTCTTTAAGTAAAACACTACTGTTATCGCTTTTGTGTAAAGCTTTAATACGGTCGGATAATTCACTATTAAAATTAGAACGCATTTTGTTATCATTAAATAGTCGTTCTGTTTTATATCGAAGAAAATTTATTTGTTCATTTAATAAATCGTTTTTAATTTCTTGTTTCCTGTTTTTTTCATAAGCTATTCTTCTATGGTTTCTATAAATTAAAAACAAAGCAATGAGTCCTAAAGAGGTTACAATAAATAAAAAAGCATACCATTTTTTTTGTGAACGCTCATGTTTATTTTGAGATAGTAATTTTATTTTGTCGTTTTCAGCTTTTAAACTATCCGTTAAGGCCTTCTTTTTATAAAAATAATCCAGTTCTAATTCCTTAATTTTTTCAGATTGCTTGTTGTTAAATGCAGTATCTTTGTACTTTCTATAGGTTTTATAATTATTTAAAGCTTTTTCAAATTCATTTTTACTATTCGCTATTTTATATCTTTGTTTATATAGAATAGAAAGAAGTTTTTTGTTATTATATATTTTACAAATAGTTTCAGAACTATCTAAATACATGTAGGCTTTTGTGTGTTTGTTTAGTTTTCTAAAATTAACAGCAATATCTTTATAGGTATTAGCAAGTCTTTCTATTTTTTCATTCTTTTTATATATTCTAATATTCTCTAATTGTATTTTTATAGAAAGATTATACTTCTTTTGTTTGTTAAAAATTCTAGCGATATTATTATTGGCATCAGCTTTTTTAAAATTTTCGGCATAATAAATTTTCGCGCTATCTAATATTGTTAGTGCTAGGGCATACTTCCTTTTTTTATATAAGAAATATCCATAGTTGTTTAGCGACTTTGCGTAATCTAAACTATCGTACTTTTTACGAATCGGTAGTGCTTTTTTAATGTATTCTATTGCTTTATTGTAATTACGTTTAGCAGAAAATAGCATAGCAATATTATGAAAAGACCTTCCAATTTTTATAGAATCATTGTCTATTTCTTTAATTTTTAAAGCTTCCAAGTAATAAGAATAGGCTACATCATAATTATTCCTTCGTCTTTCGATAATGCCTAAGCAATCATTTGCTAAAGCCATCATTTTTAATTTATCACTGTAATTGTAATTCTTATTTAATTTTCCTAAAGCTGTTTTTAAATGTTTTTCGGCGGCAATCGGGTTTATTTTATCTTTTAAAACACCTAGTTCTATATGATAGTTAACTAATAAAGAATCAGAAGTAGTAATGTTTAATAATGAAGTTATAGAATCGATTTTCTGCTCATTTTTTTGTGCAAAAGCGAGTGAACATGAAAATAAAAAAAAGAGGAGTATGTTGTATTGCTTTTTAATCATAGTACAAATATGTGAATAAAAATAGAATATTTTTAGGCTTGCAACCTTTTGCAACTCTAAAATTTTAGTGTAAATAAGGTTAATTTTTATTTTTGCATGTAAAACTACTTAAGTTATGCAAAAACTATACTTACTATTCTTTTTATGTTTTACACTGAGCATTAGTACCGCAAGTGCACAATCAGAACACTTTTCTTTTTATGTAGAAACCACAAGTGTAAACGAAACTTTTACAATTCCTACAGATGTTACTAATTACACTTATGACTACAATGTAGTTATTTTTAAAGCTTTTACTTCTAACGAAACAATTTATAATAATGTAACAGGGAATTTAACGCATACATTTCCAACACCAGGTACATATATTATTCGAATTCTTGAAGGTAGTTTGTTTCCAAGAATACGTTTTGATTATGCTATAAATTCAGATGAACAAAAAATAACAGGTATTTCACAATGGGGAAATAACCCGTGGGCAACAATGGAAAGTGCTTTTGAAGGTTGTTCAAATTTAACTTTAGGAGCCTACGATACTCCAGATCTTTCTAATGTAACTTCAACTAAAAAAATGTTTGAAGGTGCTACATCACTTACAGATATTCCTGGTCTTTTAGGCTCGTGGGATATGAGTAACGTGAAGAATACGAGTTCAATGTTTAGAGAGTGCACTGTTTTTAATGAAGATTTAAGTAATTGGGATACAAGCAGCGTAGAAAATATGCAAAGAATGTTTCAAGATTCCCCAGGTTTCGATCAAAACTTAGGAAATTGGGACATGAGTAATGTAACAATTACTGATGTAATGTTTGGAAATGCAGGTGTATCTACTAGTAATTATGATGCAACCATTAAGGGATGGGGAACGTTAGATGCAGGAGAAGCTCGAATTCCTACAAATATTAAGGTACGATTTGATAATAGTACTTATTGTACTTCTGAAGCAATAAGAACAACGCTGTCTAATGCGCCTTACAATTGGACGTTTACAGATAGTGGTTTAGATTGTGGTAACATTTCTGAAGATACTTTTTTTATAACCACTTGGCAAACCACAACTGCCAATGAAACAATTACCATTCCTACTGCTGGACCTGATAGTTATGCATATTATATAGATTGGGGAGATGGGCAAACAGACAATTTAGTTACCGGTAATATTACGCATAGTTATAGTAGTCCTAGTACATATACGGTAAAAATCAGTGGTACATTTCCGAAAATAAATTTTAACGATACGGGAACAAGTCGTTTAAAAATTAAAAGTATCGAACAATGGGGAGATATCAATTGGCAAGATATGTCTACTGCTTTTTTTGGATGTGAAAACTTAGTTTATAATGCCACAGATGCACCAGATTTAAGCGATATTACTTCATTTAATAAAACATTTAGAGATTGTACTAATATGGGAAGCCCAAACTTAAATGGTTGGGATGTGTCTAATATTACAACTATGGAGAGTATGTTTCGTAACACGAATTTTAATGGAAACATTACTAATTGGGATGTAGGTAAAGTTAACTCTTTTTACAGAATGCTATGTCAATCTTCTTTTAATCAAAATATTAGTGGTTGGAATATTGGAGAGCATGTGAGTACAGTAAGTCGTATGGACGACATGTTTTGGTCGAATTCTAGTTTCAATCAACCGATTGCTTCTTGGGATGTGAGTAAAGTTAAAAAGATGAATGGTATGTTTAGAAGTGCATCTGGTTTTAATCAAAATTTAGCAAGTTGGGATATATCTTCAGTAACAGATATGTCTGAGATGCTAAATTATTCAGGATTATCTACAGCAAATTATGATGCAACATTAACAGGGTGGGCTACTTTAACTGCTGGAGAAATTCAAATACCAACGGGTATAAATTTGGGAGCAATCGAACTTGAATTTTGTGCAGCAATACCTTCTTGGTATGTTTTAGATGGTACTTATTCTTGGACTATTACAGATAAAGGAGTTAATTGCGGTGATAGTGCTTTTATAACCACTTGGGAAACAACTTCAGCTAATGAAACCCTTAAAATTCCTATTAATGGAGTTGGATATAATTATTACATAGATTGGGGAGATGGAACAGAAGATATTAACCAAACTGGTCAAGCTACACATACCTATGCCACTGCCGGAACGCATACTATTAAAATAGTGGGTGATTTTCCAAGAATATATTTCAATTATGCAGGCTTTAGGGATAAAATAATATCAGTTGATCAATGGGGAACACAACAATGGGATACAATGGAAGGTGCTTTTCGTGGTTGTGGTAATCTTAGAATTTTAGCTACTGATGCTCCAGACCTTTCTAATACTACAAATTTAGAAGGTATGTTTACTGGTTGTGGATCTATAGAAAGCCCTGATTTAACAAATTGGAATGTTTCTACAATTACAAATATGCAAGATCTTTTTAATGGTGCTCAAAAGTTTAATGGAAATATTACTAATTGGAATACAGCGAATGTAGAAACGTTTTTTAGAATGTTTAGTGGAGCAAGCTTTTTTAATCAAGATATATTGGGTTGGAACGTAGGTAAGGTAACTACATTTTCACAAATGTTTTATAATGCAGTCTTATTTAATCAAAACATATCGAATTGGAATATTGGAGAAAATACGGCCAATGGTGCTAGTTTATTCCAAATGTTTAGGCAAGCCACAGCTTTTGATCAATCGTTGGCTACTTTAAATACATCACATGTTAATAGTATGACAGATATGTTTTTAGGTGCTGGAATTTCTCAAGAAAATTACGACAACACCTTAAAAGGTTGGGAAACTTTAGATGCAGGCGAAACTACCATACCTCAAAATATTACATTTAATGGTGGAAGTAGTACCTTTTGTAAAGGAGCAAATGCTAGAAGAAAGTTGATATTAAATAATGGTTGGAGTTTTACAGATGGTGGTTTAAATTGTACAGAAGCTGATAAATTTATTACTACTTGGCAAACCACTACAGTAAACGAAAGTATTACCATTAGAACATCGGGTGGTTATTTTGATTATATGATAGAATGGGGAGATGGTACAACAGAGTCTGTAAACGGAAATGCAACACATACTTATGTCACTCCAGGAGTGCATACCGTAAAAATATCAGGAAGCTTCCCTAAACTATATATCAATGGTAATTCTATTGGAAATAATTTACTTTCTGTAGAGCAATGGGGAAGTATTCAGTGGGCAGATATGGTAAAAGCATTTAAAGGCGCTAGCAATATGGTTATTAATGCTACTGACACTCCTGATTTATCCAATTGTGGTGACTTTTATGAAACTTTTTATTTTTGTAATAATTTAACCGATAACGGTGGCGCTTTAGCAAATTGGGATTTTAGTAATATTACGAGAGCTCCAAGAATGTTTCAAAATTCAGGATTATCTAGTCAAGAATATGATGATCTTTTAATTGCACTAGCCAATAATCCAAACCTTCCTGATAATATTGAATTTGGAGCTCAAGGCGTTAACTATTGTGTAGCAGTAACAGAAAGAGCAATGCTACAAGCAAAAGGCTGGAGTATAAGTGATGCCGGTATAAATTGTGATGAAATAGCGTTTACAACTACTTGGGAAACAACTTCAGCTAATGAAAGTATTACGATTCCAACCACAGGAGCGGGTTATGATTATTACGTAGATTGGGGAGATGGTACTGTAGAAAGTGGATTTACAGGTAACGCTACTCATAGCTATGCTACGGCAGGTACTTATATTGTAAAAATTTGGGGAGACTTTCCTAGAATTTATTTTAATAATAATGCAGATGCAGATAAAATACTAACGGTAGAGCAGTGGGGTAATATATCTTGGACCAGTATGGAAAATGCATTTAACGATTGCGATCAGCTTAAAATAACCGCTACAGATGCTCCAGACCTTTCTAAGGTAACCTCTTTTAAAAATATTTTTAGAGTATGTAGATCATTAAGTAATGAAGATCTATCGCATTGGGATGTTTCAAATATTACAAACATGGGGTTTGCTTTTTATGTCTCAAGTTTTAATGGGAATATAAGCGCATGGGATGTTGGTAGTGTTAGTAATTTTATAGGTATGTTTTCTATTAGTCAATTTAATCAAGATATTTCAAATTGGAACATTGGCGAACGTGTTAGCGGAACCGTAAATATGGGATCTATGTTTCAACAAAATACTCAGTTTGATCAAAATTTAGGAGCTTGGGATATCAGTAAGGTTTCAAATGTTAATAATTTTTTACAGAGTGCAAGTATTTCACAAGAAAATTACGATGCTACTTTAATAGGATGGGCGACTTTAGATACTGGAGAAACTCAAATACCAATAGGAATTACATTGAATGCAGGTAGTAGTACTTATTGTAAGGGGCAGACAGCAAGAAATACATTAACAAACGCACCTTATAATTGGAGTATTACCGATGGCGGAATAGGTTGTGATTTTACAGATGCGTTTATAACAAATTGGGAAACTACTGTTGCCAATGAAAATATTACGATTCCAACCAATGGATCTGGTTATGATTATTTTGTAGATTGGGGAGATGGTACTGTAGAAAGTGGATTTACAGGAAACGCTTCTCATAGTTATGCTACTGTAGGTACTTATATTGTAAAAATTTCGGGCGACTTTCCTAGAATTTATTTTAATAATACAGGAGATAAAGATAAAATTAAATCTATTGAACAATGGGGTACACAAGAATGGACCAGTACGATTGCCGCTTTTTATGGTTGTACTAATTTAACATTAAACGCAACGGATACACCTGATTTAAGTCAAGTGACTTATATGGACAGAATGTTTAAAGGAACAACCGCTTTCGTTGATAATCAAAATAAAATAGGTACTTGGAATGTAGAAAATATTATAAGTATGGTAGAACTTTTTAGTGCTTCTGCGTTTAATGAAAATATCAACGCTTGGAATGTGCAAAATGTACAAACCATGGGAAGTATGTTTCAAGATAACACTACATTTAATAAACCCTTAAATAATTGGGCACCACAAAATGTATCAGATTTTGAACATATGTTTAATGGCGCTACAGTATTTAATCAAGATTTATCGAGTTGGACACTAGATAGTGCAACTTATTTTGAGTCTATGTTTCAAAACGCTACTGCTTTTAATCAAGATTTAAGTGCTTGGGATATTAGTCAAATAGATCGTTACGGTATGGTTAATATGTTAGTAGATGCAGGTATGTCGAAGGATAATTATGATGCGACTTTAATTGGTTGGGCAAGTTTGGATACTGGTGAAACACAAATTCCTGTAAACGTAAAATTAGATGCTGATGCTAACTATTGTTTAGGAGAAACTGCAAGAAATACGCTTATTAATACTTACAATTGGAGTATTACCGATAGTGGTTCAGATTGTAAAGTTAACTGGACAGGAAACACAAATTCTTTTTGGTTAACGGGCAGTAATTGGAGTAATTCAGTTGCACCAATTATTACAGATAATGTAATTATTCCAAATGTAGTAACAACGCCAAGTATTACTACATCTGTAGAGATAAATAATTTAACAGTTGAGGCTTTGTCATCATTTGATATTTCAGAAGATGGATCACTAACCACAGATGGAGATTTTACAAACAGCGGAACTTTTAAAATTACATCTACAGCTTTAAATAGCGGATCTTTATTGGTAAAAGGGACTTCAAATGGAACGGTAACTTATGAGCGTGGAGGTTTATTAGCAAATAAATGGAGTATTGTATCGGCACCTGTTGATGGACAAAGTATCAAAGAATTTGTAGAGAATGTAAATAACAATATTCGAGTAAATACAACTACTTCACCAAACCGTTATGCAGTTTCTTATTATGATGATAGCAAACCATCGGGATCAAAATGGATATATTATGATGTAGCTTATTTAGCAGCAAATCCGAATATAACCTTCGAAAAGGGGAGAAGCTATGCTATATCAAGAGGTACTGACGGAGCGGTAAGTTTTACAGGAACAGTTACGATTAACAATATTAGTAAAACAGTAGTTGCATCAGAATGGAATGCAATAGGAAATCCGTACACTGCTTTTTTACCGATAAACGAAAACGGAGGAACTAACTTTATCAATGAAAATTCAAGCAAGTTAGATCCAGCAAATGTAGGAGTATATGTTTGGGATAATCAACAAGATAAATATGTTGGTAAATCATTAATAACCTCAGAAGCTTCTTTAGCGCCAGGGCAAGGTTTTTTTATAAAAACAACCACAGGAATATCTGATGTTATTTTTAATGAATCTCAAAGAAAAAATCAACCAATAACAGGCGGAGTTTTTGCAAGAGGAATTACGGTAAATAAGCCAAGTATTCAATTATCAGCAACTTCAAAAAACACAACAATTACAACAGCAATTAAGTATTTTGAGAATGCTACAATCGGATTAGATCCAGGATATGATTTAGGAAACTTTGCAAGACAAGATTTTGATATTTATACAAAACTAGTAGATACTGAAAATAAAGGCGATTTTACAATTCAGTCTTTACCAATTAATAATATCGAAACCACAATTATTCCTTTAGGTTTAAAAATTTCAGAAGGAGAAGAAGTAACATTTACAGCAACCTTAAAAGATTTATCAGCAGGAGTTTCAGTTTTTATAGAGGATAAAAAACTACAAACTTTTACAAAATTAAATGCTAGTACAAACGATGTTTATACAGTAAATATTACAGAAAAAGTAAATGAAACAGGTCGTTTTTATTTACACGCAAAGCAAAGTATAATACCTAATGAGATAAAACATATTGATGAGGTTAAAGTGTATACAAATGATAGCAAAAATTTAATTATTGACGGAATTTCAAAAGGCGATTTTACAATAAAACTATATACCATTAATGGTCGATTATTATTGAATAAAACCATTGAAGCTAAAGGTAAAAACACGGTGCCTTTGTTAGATATAGAAACTGGAATTTATATTGTAAATTTAGGATCAGAGTTAGGAAGTAAAACGCAAAAAATTATACTTAAGAAGTAAATCAAGATGAAAAAAAATAAAAATATAAATATAAAAGACGAATTAATATCAAGAGAAGAGGCTCTAAAAAAGTTAGGAAAGTATGGTAAATATACTGCTTTAACTGCCTTGGGAACCTATTTAATTTTAAGTCCAGAAAAAGCACAAGCACAAAGTCCTGATGCTCCAGGATGGGATTAGAGATTGAAATAATTTAACAAAAAAACAGCTAATTAATAATTAGCTGTTTTTTTTGTTTTATAGTTTATGAAATATTGTCAGTTTTTATCACGTTGTACTATAAAACCTACAATAATTTAAGGTTAATAACTTAAAATTTCTTCTTTTTAAGTTCAAAATCTTTACCAAGATAAACTCTTCGTACTGTTTCATCAGCTGCTAATTCTTCGGGAGTTCCTTCTTTTAAAATTCCGCCGTTATACATTAAATAAGTTCTATCAGTAATTGCTAAAGTAGCTTGCACATCATGATCGGTAATTAAAATACCAATATTTTTAGTTTTAAGTTTGGCTACAATTCCTTGAATATCTTCAACAGCAATAGGGTCAACTCCAGCAAAAGGTTCATCTAATAAAATAAATTTTGGATCAGAAGCTAAACAACGCGCAATTTCTGTTCTACGACGTTCACCTCCAGAAAGTAAATCACCTCTGTTTTTTCGAACATGATCTAAGCTAAATTCATCAATTAATTCCTCTAAACGCTGTTTTCTTTCGGTTTTAGACCTGTTCGTAAATTCTAAAACCGACATAATATTATCTTCAACAGATAGTTTTCTAAAAACAGAAGCTTCTTGTGCTAAATATCCAATTCCTTTCTGAGCACGTTTATACATTGCATCATCAGTAATTTCTTCATCATCTAAAAAAATATGGCCAAAATTTGGCTTAACCATTCCAACAATCATGTAAAAAGAAGTTGTTTTTCCTGCTCCGTTAGGACCAAGTAAACCTATAATTTCGCCTTGTTCTACTTCTAACGAAATTCCTTTTACAACTTTTCTGCTGCCGTAAAGTTTTTGTATGTTATCTGCTCTTAATTTCATTGATTTTGTTGTTTCTGTTGATAAATAGCGAAGCTAAATTAGAGTAAAGCTATGAATTGATAACTTAATAAACTGTTAACTATTTTCTTCTTCTAGGGCTTCCCAGTACTCAACTGCACGACGTAAATGCGGAATTAAAATTGTACCTCCAACTAAAGTAGCAATACTCATTGTTTCCATCATTTCTTCTTTAGTAACGCCATTTTTATGCGAACTTTCTAAATGATAAGCAATACAATCGTCACATCGCAATACTGCTGATGCCACTAAACCAAGTAATTCTTTTGTTTTTGTAGGTAAATGACCATCTTTAAACGCATTGGTATCTAAATTAAAAATACGTTTGATTATTTTATTATCACCTGCTAAAATTTTATCATTCATTTTAGCTCGGTAGTCGTTAAACTCTTGGACTTTTTGAGACATTTTTTTTATGTTGTTTTTTTAAGACATATTGAGACACGTAAATACTTATTTCGTAAAGTATCATAATTGGTACTGAAACGATTACTTGACTTGCTACGTCTGGTGGTGTTATAATTGCTGATAAAACTAAAACAACTACCAAAGCATGTTTACGATATTTGCGTAAAAAAGTTGGAGTTATTAAGCCTATTTTGGTTAAGAAAAAGATGATTACAGGAAGTTCAAAAAATACTGCAACCCCTATTAATGTATTGGTAATTAAACTAATGTAAGCTTCTAGTTTAAAATTGTTTTCAATGGCGTTTGATATTTCAAAATTATAAAAGAAATATACCGACATTGGTAAGATGATATAATAACTAAAAAGGATTCCTAAAAAGAATAATAAAGAAGAAGTAAAAAGAAATCCTCTTGATTTTTTTCTTTCAGAACTATGTAGTCCTGGAGAAATAAAACGCCAAAACTCCCATAATATATAAGGAAAAGAAACTACGAAACCAAGAATTAAAGACGACCAAATACCTGTCATTAATTGTTGTGTAGGATTTAAAGCTTGTAATGTTTGCTTAAAAGTAATGGTGCAAAAATTAGTGTCGATACCAATAGCTGTAAATATTTTACAGAAAAATTGATACGTAGCAAAATCAGGTTTTAAGTGTGCTAATAATATTTCGTTAAAAACAAAATTAATATTTGCAAAAATTAAGATAGCTATAATAAAAATAGCTACAAAACTTCTTACTAAGTGCCATCTTAACTCTTCAAGATGGTCTAAAAAGGACATTTCTTTTTCAACCATTTTAAAATATACCTTCTTTAATTAAATCATGTAAATGTACTACACCTACATAGTTGTTGTTATCGTCAGTAACTAAAATTTGTGTTATACTACTATTTTCTAAGGTTTCTAAAGCCGCAACTGCCATAGCATCAACATGAATAGTTTTTGGATTTTTACTCATAATTTCAGCAGCAGTAAGTTCATCAATCTTTGTTGTTTTACTTAACATTCTACGAATATCACCATCAGTAATAATTCCAGATAATTGATCGTTATCATTAACAACAGCAGTAACACCTAATCTTTTTTCAGAAATTTCAACAATAACTTGGGTTACTTTATCTGTGCTATTAACTTTTGGTATTTGGTTGTTTTTAATAAGATCCGCAACGCGTAAATATAAACGTTTACCTAAAGCACCACCTGGATGATATTTAGCAAAATCACTACTTGTAAATCCACGAAGGTTTAGTAAACAAACAGCCAAAGTATCTCCTAAAACTAATTGTGCAGTTGTACTTGTTGTTGGTGCTAAATTATTAGGACAAGCTTCTTTTTCAACAAAAGAGTTTAATAAAAAATCGGCGTTTTTCCCTAAAAAAGAATCTGGATTACCAGTTATTGCTATAATTTTATTGTTAGAGTTTTTAATTAAAGGAACTAAAACTTTAATTTCAGGAGTGTTTCCACTTTTAGAAATACAGATAACAGTGTCGTCTTTTTGTACATTCCCTAAATCACCATGTATAGCGTCAGCAGCATGCATAAAAACAGCAGGTGTACCCGTTGAATTAAAAGTAGCTACCATTTTATTAGCAATGTTAGCACTTTTACCAATTCCGGTAACAATAACACGGCCTTTAGAATTGTATATAAAATTTACGGCATCAACAAACGAAGTATTTAATAAATTTGCTAAATTAGCAATAGCTTTACTTTCTAAAAGTATCGTTTCTTTTGCTGTTGAGAGAATTGCGTTGGCGTCTTTCAATTTAAAAAAGTTTTAAGTAAGTTTTAAGGTGTAAAAATAGGAATATTTAAGAAGAAAAACTTTTTAATAAAAATAAAATTTACACTAACTTAGTGTAAAGTTTTTTTGTAAATTAGTTTGCATTTTTAATTTTTGATTTTAGAAGATGAATAAAGAGCAGTCGGAGTTATACGGATCATTAAAAAAAATATTTGGTTTTAACCAATTTAAAGGTCTACAAGAAGAAGTTGTAAAAAGCATTTTAAACAACGAAAATACATTTGTAATAATGCCAACTGGTGGAGGTAAATCTCTTTGTTACCAGTTGCCTGCATTGATGAAAGAAGGAACCGCAATAGTTGTTTCGCCGTTAATAGCTTTGATGAAAAATCAAGTAGATGCTATTAGAGGTATTTCTGAAGAACATGGAATTGCACATGTATTAAACTCATCATTAAATAAATCTGAAGTAGCGCAAGTAAAATCAGATATTGAAACGGGTATAACAAAATTGTTATATGTTGCGCCTGAATCTTTAATAAAAGAGGAGTATGTTGAGTTTTTAAGAAGACAAACGATTTCTTTTGTTGCCATTGATGAAGCACACTGTATTTCTGAATGGGGGCATGATTTTAGGCCTGAATATCGTAATTTACGTACTATTATTAAACAAATTGATAATGTGCCAATTATAGGTTTAACGGCTACGGCTACAGAAAAAGTTCAAGAAGACATTCTTAAAACTTTAGGAATGAGTGATGCCAATGTTTTTAAAGCGTCCTTTAATAGAGCAAACTTATTTTACGAAGTTCGCCCAAAAACAAAGGATATAGAAAAAGATATTATTCGTTTTATTAAACAACGAATGGGTAAAACAGGAATTATATACTGCTTAAGTCGTAAAAAAGTAGAAGAAATTGCTCAGGTTTTACAAGTTAACGGAATTAATGCATTGCCTTATCATGCTGGTTTAGATGCTAAAAAACGCGCAAAACATCAAGATATGTTTTTGATGGAAGATTGCGATGTTATTGTAGCAACCATTGCCTTTGGTATGGGAATAGATAAACCAGATGTGCGTTATGTAATTCACCACGATATACCTAAAAGTTTAGAAAGTTACTACCAAGAAACAGGTAGAGCAGGTCGTGATGGAGGAGAAGGTTATTGTTTAACTTTTTATTCATATAAAGATATTGAAAAACTTGAAAAGTTTATGGCAAATAAACCTGTTGCAGAACAGGAAGTAGGTCATGCACTTTTACAAGAAGTAGTGGGTTATGCAGAAACGTCTATGAATAGGCGTAAATATTTATTGCACTATTTTGGTGAAGAATTTGATGCAATAACAGGTGATGGTGCTGATATGGATGATAATATGAAAAATCCGAAGAAGCAACACGAAGCACAAGATGAAGTAAAAACATTATTGTCGGTAATTAGAGATACCAACGAAATGTACAAGCCAAAAGAAGTTGTAAATACTATAATTGGTAAAGAAAATGCTTTGTTAAAATCGCATAAAACAACAGCACAACCTTTTTTTGGCGTAGGAAAAGAAAAAGATCATCACTATTGGATGGCATTAATTCGCCAAATATTGGTAGTTGATTTCATCAAAAAAGAAATTGAACAATACGGAGTTTTAAAATTAACAAAAAGAGGGAAGGCTTTTATTGATAATCCATCATCATTTATGATGACCGAAAATCATGTGTACGCTACTGATGATGAAGGAACAATTATAGCAAATACCAAATCGACAGGCGGAGGAGTAGATGCAAAATTAGTTGTAATGTTAAAAGATTTACGTAAAAGCGTAGGTAAACGTTTAGAAGTACCACCTTTTGCAGTATTTCAGGATCCTTCGTTAGATGATATGGCTTTAAAATACCCGATTACTTTAGAAGAGTTATCTAAAGTTCATGGAGTAGGAGAAGGGAAAGCTAAAAAATTTGGGAAAGATTTTATAAAATTAATACAACAATATGTAGCTGAAAATGATGTTATGCGCCCAGACGATTTAATTGTTAAAAGTACGGGAGTAAACTCTGGTTTAAAGTTGTTTATTATTCAGAATACAGATAGAAAACTACCATTAGATGATATTGCAAAATCGAAAGGTTTATCGATGCCAGAATTAATTAAAGAAATGGAAGCAATTGTTTTTTCTGGAACAAAACTAAATATTACGTATGCTGTAGAAGACTTATTAGATGAAGATCAGCAAGAAGAAATACATGATTATTTTATGGAGTCTGAAACCGACAAAATTCAAGAGGCTTTAGATGAGTTTGATGGTGATTATGATGATGATGAATTACGTTTAATGCGTATTAAATTTACTAGTGAAATTGCCAATTAAATAACTGAAAAAATTACAGATTACATACAAAAAATGATAAATGAACGCAAGAGTTAACCCTCTTGCGTTCTGTTTTATTAGCGTTGAAATTAAAAGAATTTATCAAATGGAAGGCACCTGTTTATACACATAATGGGAAAATATAGTAGGCTTATCTGCTTTTAAGAATTATTGTGGTTTTTTCAAGGATTTTTTTTATTTGATGATAAAAAAGTGTTACAGAATGCTCAAGAAGGAAAAACAAAAGCTATGCGACAATGGAGATTTTATAACTTGAAAGATATTGACGTTAATTTGGTAAGGCATATTAAAAATTCAGAAGAAGGAAAAGAGTTAAAAACTAAAAAAAAATACCAAGTCAATAGAAATTCCTGAAGAATTACAAATTGAATTTGACAGTAACGAAAAATTAAGAGAAAGTTTTAGTCAGTTTACTTTAAGTAAAAAAGAGAGTACACAAATTATATATCTGAAGTAAAAAAAATAACAACCAAGCAAAAAAGATTAGAAAAAATTAATCTGATGATCTTAAATGGAGTTGGACTTTATGATAAATATAAAAGTTATTAGTTGATTGTAATTTGATCAATAGTTGTGGTAGAATCACATCTAATTACATATAAATCGATGTGTTTTAAACTGTCTTTACCCGTAATAAAATATTCAGGGCAAGGTTTTATACGTGGTTTACTTTTACCAAAATTTACATCACCACGTTTTAAAATGGCTGATATTGTTGTAGTATCAATATCAGAGTTTGTTAAAACTTGTTTTGCTTTATCAGAAAATAAGCGTTTTTTAATTCGGATGGTTTTTAAAGTACGTGCATCCATTCCATAATCAAAAGAAACATCTTTACCTTTCCAAATAAATAACACAATTATAGATCCGAAACCTAATCCAATAGCGTAATATCCAAAACGTTTTAATAACTGCATAATTAATTTTTAAGAGCACAAAAGTAAGTAAAAAAACACTTTATAGCATTAATAAATTAATATCATTATAAGGTAAATCAAACCAGTCGGCTACTGTTTTATTGGTTAAAATTCCGTGATAAAAATACATTCCGTTACGTAAACTTTTATCAAATCTGGCGGCATTTTCAAATCCACCTTCTTCGGCAATATTTAACAAATAAGGAGTAAAAATATTACTGATAGAAACTGAGGCTGTACGTGCGTATCTTGATGGTATATTGGGTACACAATAATGAATTACACCATGTTGTGTAAAAGTTGGTTTGCTGTGTGTGGTAATTTTTGAAGTTTCAAAACATCCACCACGATCAATACTAACATCAACAATTACAGCACCATCTTTCATTTGTTCAATCATATTTTCTGTAACAATTACAGGAGACCTGTCTTTACCTCTAATAGCTCCAATAACAACATCGCATCGCATTAAAGCTTTTGCGAGTGTTTTTGGCTGAATGGTAGAAGTGTAAATAGGCGATTGCACGCAATGTTGTAGTTTTCTTAATTTGGTTATCGAATTATCAAAAACTTTAACTCTTGCTCCTAATCCGATGGCAGATCTAGTCGCAAATTCACCTACAGTACCAGCACCTAAAACAACAATATCTGTTGGTGGAACCCCACCAATATTACCTAAAAGTAATCCGTTACCGCCATTTGCAGTAGTCATTAATTCTGCAGCAATATGCATGGATGCAGTACCAGCAATTTCACTTAACGATTTTACAATAGGATATACACCGTGGTCATCTTTTATATAATCAAAAGCAACAGCAGTAATTCGTTTTTTAGCTAAAGCTTCAAAATACTTTTTATCTTGGGTTTTTAGTTGTAAAGCTGAAATTAAAACAGTTTGTGGATTTAACATTTTAATCTCTTCTAACGAAGGAGGCTCTACTTTTAAAACAATACTACAGCCAAAAGCTTCTTTAATATCGTAAGATACTTTAGCGCCAGCATCAGCATATTCTTTATCACTGTAATTAGCACCATCACCAGCACCAGTTTCAACAACAATTTTATGTCCGTTAGCTACTAAAGCAGAAACAGCATCGGGAGATAAACTAATACGTTTTTCTTCAAAATGAGTTTCTTTGGGTAAGCCTATAAATAATTCGCCTTTTTGCCTTTTTATCTCAAGCATTTCAGGTTGTGGCATTAACTGCTCTTTGGTAAAAGGTGAACTATAACTCATTAATTAGTTGGTTTTGAATTGAATATTACGTTGACCGTTTTCTAAAAGACTAATTTTAATATTAACAGCATCTAAAGGTAGTAAATTTTTAACGTTTTCGGGCCATTCAATTAAACACCAATTATTACTATAAAGATAATCTTCAACTCCCATATCATAAGCTTCTTCTTCGTTTTCTATACGATAAAAATCAAAATGATAAACAGTATTGTTTTTTATAGTTTCATATTCGTTTACTAAAGAAAAAGTAGGCGAGTGTGCTACATCTTTAACGCCTAAAACTTTACATATTTCTTTAATTAAAGTAGTTTTACCAACACCCATATCGCCATTAAATAACAATATTTTATGCGACGCTTTTTTTACAATATTTTCAGCAACTTGAGTTAATTCGTTTAAAGAATAATTTTGATTCATAAATGCAAAAGTAAGTTACTTGCTTAAAATATCAAACAACTATTTTGGATGATAAATAGCACAAGGAATAATAATTTCTTCTAACGATACACCTCCATGTTGATACGTGTTTTTGTAATATTTAACAAAGTGATTGTAATTATTAGGGTAGGCAAAAAAGAAATCTTCTTTAGCAAAAATAAAAGGACTGTTTATGGCAATACTTGGTAAAAAAATGTCTTTCGGTTTTTTAACTGCATATACATCTTTTTCTTCGTAACTTAAACTTCGCCCTGTTTTATAGCGCAAATTAGAACTGATGTTTTTGTCGCCAATTACTTTTGTTGGATTTTTAGAATTAATTGTACCATGATCGGTCGTTATAACTAATTTTTGTCCTAATTTTTGTGCCTTTTGTATGATTTCGTATAAAGGTGAATTTTTAAACCAACTAACAGACAATGATCTATAAGCTTTATCATCACCTGCAAGCTCTTTTATTACTTCCATTTCTGTTTTTGCATGCGAAAGCATATCAACAAAATTATACACCACAACAGTTAAATCGTTTTGTTTGGTTCCGTTGTAATTATCAGCAAGCTCTTTTCCTTTTTTTAGCGATACTATTTTATAATATTCATGTTTAATATCTAAGCCTAAGCGTTTTATTTGCGCTTGTAAAAAATCAGCTTCAAATAAATTTTTACCACCTTCGTCTGTATCGTTTTTCCAAAAATCTGGATGCCTTTTTTCCATTTCAGAAGGCATTAATCCAGAGAAAATAGCATTACGAGCATATTGTGTAGCGGTAGGTAAAATACTGTAATAAGAATGTTCTTCTTCTTTTTTGTAATAATTATTTAAAAAAGGCTCAAGTATTCTATATTGATCGTATCGTAAATTATCAATAACAACTAGTAAAACACCTTGCTCTTTTGATAAAGTAGGTACGATGTAATCTTTAAATAAGGTGTGAGAAAACGTTGGTTTATCGTTGCTAGTTAGCCATTTTTGGTAATTTTTTTTGATAAACTTAAAAAACTGAGAATTAGCTTCGGATTTTTGAGATTCTAAAATTTCTAACATTCCCGTGTCGTTAATGTTTTCAAGTTCAAGCTCCCAGTGCACAAGTTTTTTGTATAAATCTGCCCATTCTTCATGCGAATTTACCATGGCTAAATCCATCGATATTTTTCTGAATTCTTGTTGATAATTAGAAGTTGTTTTGGCGGATATTAACCGAGAATGATCTAAGTTTTTCTTTAAACTTAATAATATTTGATTCGGATTTACGGGTTTAATCAAATAATCGGCAATTTTAGATCCTATGGCTTCTTCCATAATATATTCCTCCTCACTTTTGGTAATCATTACCACCGGAAGATTTGCATTTTTTTGTTTAATAGCAGCCAAGGTTTCTAAACCCGTAATTCCAGGCATGTTTTCATCTAAAAAAACAATGTCAAAATTTTGTTCATCCACCAAATCTATTGCATCAGCACCATTGGTAGATTTGGTTACCAAATAGTTTTTCTTTTCTAAAAATAAAATATGAGGCTTTAATAAATCAATTTCATCATCAACCCAAAGTATATGTATGTTTTTCATGTAATTTTAGTGTGTTTACAATAAAAATAACGCTCAAAAATGTATTTGTTGTATTTTTAAAAGCTAAAAATACGTTAATAAAGCTTTTGTTAATTTGGTTTTGTTGATAAATTATGATTCTTTTGTTTAAAATTGAAGTATTTATACATTTTGAACAATCAAAAAACCAATAAATTAAAGATTATAAACGATCCTATTTACGGATTTATAAACATTCCAAATTCTTTAATATTTGATATCATAGAGCATCCGTATTTTCAGCGTTTGCGTAGAGTAGCTCAAATGGGATTATCTAATATGGTATATCCAGGAGCAAACCATACGCGTTTTCATCATGCAATTGGTTGCATGCATTTAATGCAAAAAGCAGTATTTGTTTTAAGAAATAAAAATGTTAAAATTTCTGATGATGAGGCAAACGCTTTATACATGGCTATTTTATTGCACGATATTGGTCACGGTGCTTTTTCGCATGCCTTAGAACATAGTATTGTAAGTGAAATTTCGCACGAAGAAATTTCATTAAAATTTATGCGTGTTTTAAATGATGAATTTAATGGGCAATTAAGTTTAGCTATTCAAATTTTTGAAGGAAAATATCACCGAGAATTTTTATATCAATTAATATCTAGTCAATTAGATATTGATCGTTTAGATTATTTAAAAAGAGATAGTTTTTATACAGGTGTTGCCGAAGGTAATATTTCATCAGATCGTTTAATTGCAATGATGAATGTTGTAAATGATGAATTGGTTATAGAGCAAAAAGGAATTTATTCTGTCGAAAAATTTATCATCGCACGTCGTTTAATGTATTGGCAAGTGTATTTACATAAAACAGGCTTAGTGGCCGAAAATATTTTGGTTAATGTGCTTAAAAGAGCAAAAGAATTAGCTCTTAAAGGTGTAGAATTACCAGCTGGTAGGGCATTAACCTATTTTTTATACAATCCTATTTCTGAAAGTAACTTTACCAAAAAAACGTTGCATATTTTTTCTGAATTAGATGATTACGATGTGATGTCTGCCATAAAAGAGTGGATTCATCATAAAGATTTTGTGCTTTCATCTTTATCAAAAATGATTATTCATAGAAATTTACTAAAAGTTGAAATTCAAGACGAACCTTTTAGTGAAGCATATCAAAAAGATATTTATAATAGAGTTTTAGAAGATAAGACGATCAAAAAAGAAGATATTGCTTATTTTGTTTTATCTAATAAAATTAAACATCAAGCATATAATACTAACAAACCAATTAATATTTACACAAAAAAAGGTGAATTAAGAGATATTGCAAAGGCTTCAGACCAGTTAAATTTAAAAGCATTATCTAAACCCGTAGTAAAATATTACTTGTGTTATCCTAAAAATTAAAGGTAAAATAAATCTAACAAGAGGTAATTAAACAAAAATAATTACTTTTGCACTCAATGAAATTTACAGCAAAACAAATAGCAGATATTCTAGAAGGGGAAATAGAGGGGAATCCTGATGCAGAAGTTTCTAAGCTTTCTAAGATAGAAGAAGGTACTGCAGGGTCTCTTACTTTTTTATCTAATTCTAAATATAATTCATATTTATATTCTACAAAAGCAACAATTGCTATTGTAAATAACAGTTTTCAGTTAGAAAAAGAGATAGAAACAACTTTAATTAAAGTTGAAAATGCATATGAATCATTTTCTAAATTACTAGAATTTTACAACGAAGTAAAAAACAATAAACAAGGGCGTGAAAATCCACATTTTATTGCCGAATCTTCATCCATAGGAAAAAACGAATATATAGGCGCTTTTTCTTATGTAGGTGAAAATGTTGTACTTGGTGAAAATGTAAAAATTTATCCGAATTCATATATTGGAGATAACACCAAAATAGGTGATAACACCACTATTTATGCAGGTGTAAAAATATATTCTGAAACTATTATAGGAACAAATTGTAAAATTCATTCAGGTAGCGTTATTGGTTCTGATGGATTTGGTTTTGCGCCTACAGAAAGTGGTGAATATAAAACGATTCCTCAAATAGGAAATGTTATTATTGAAGATAATGTTGATATCGGCTCTAATTCAACAATTGATAGAGCTACATTAGGTTCAACAATAATAAGAAAAGGAGTAAAGTTAGACAATCAAATACAAGTTGCTCATAATGTAGAAATAGGTAAAAACACTGTAATTGCTTCGCAAACAGGTGTTGCAGGTTCTACAAAAATTGGCGAAAGCTGTATGATTGGTGGTCAAGTAGGTGTTGTAGGCCATATCGTTATTGGAAATAATGTAAGAATCCAAGCCCAATCAGGAATCGGAAAGAGTTTAAAAAATAATGATGTAGTGCAAGGAACACCAGCTTTTGGTTATTCTGATTATAGTAAATCGTATGTTAACTTTAAGAATTTACCAAAATTAGCAGCATCAGTACATAAAATTGAAAAAGAGTTAAATGCTCAAAAAATAAAAAATGAGTAAGCAACAACAAAGAACAATACAAAACGAAATTACATTATCTGGTGTAGGATTACACACAGGTAATCAGGTAACAATGGTATTTAAACCAGCACCAGTAAATCATGGATTTGCTTTTGTTAGAGTTGATTTAGAAGGAGCACCCGTTATTCAAGCAAAAGCAGAATTTGTAACCAACACACAAAGAGGTACAAATCTTGAAAACAAAGGAGTTCAAATTCAAACTTCTGAACATGTTTTAGCAGCAGCAGTTGGATTAGATATTGATAATTTAATTATTGAAATAAATGCATCAGAACCTCCAATTATGGATGGTTCTTCTAAGTTTTTTATAAAAGCATTAGAAGAAGCAGGAATCGTTGAGCAAGATGCAGACATTGAAGAGTATGTAGTAAAAGAAATAATTACATATAAAGATGAAGCAACAGGTAGCGAAATAATTTTAATGCCTTCTGATGAGTATCAAATAACAACAATGGTTGATTTTGGAACTAAAATTTTAGGAACTCAAAATGCAACTTTAGATAAAATTTCTGATTTTAAAGAACATATTTCAGCAGCAAGAACTTTTAGTTTTTTGCATGAAATAGAAATGTTGCTTGAAAATGATTTAATAAAAGGAGGTGATTTAAACAATGCAATTGTATATGTTGATAAAGAATTATCGGCAAGCACCACCGAAAAATTAAAAAAAGCTTTTAATAAAGATGATATCAAAATTCAATCTAACGGAATATTAGATAATTTAGATTTACATTGGGCTAATGAAGCTGCTCGTCATAAATTATTAGATGTTATTGGTGATTTAGCATTAGTTGGTACTCGTATTAGAGGTAAAGTAATAGCGAATAAACCAGGACATTTAGTAAATACTTTATTTGCTAAAAAATTAGCAAAAATCATTAAACAAGAAAAACGTAATAACGTTCCTTTATTTGATTTGAACAAACCACCATTAATGGATATTCACCAAATAATGGATGTTTTACCACACAGACCACCTTTTTTATTAATTGATAGAATTTTAGAACTGTCTGATAAACATGTGGTAGGAATGAAAAATGTAACCATGAACGAAGATTTCTTTGTGGGACATTTTCCTGGAGCACCTGTAATGCCAGGGGTTTTACAAGTAGAAGCAATGGCACAATGTGGAGGAGTATTGGTTTTAAATACCGTTCCAGATCCTGAAAACTATTTAACGTATTTCATGAAAATGGATAAGGTTAAATTTAAACAAAAAGTATTACCTGGTGATACGTTAACTTTTAAATGTGAGTTAATAACACCTATAAGAAGAGGTATTTGTCATATGCAAGCATATACATATGCGAATGGTAAAATAGTTGCAGAAGCTGAATTAATGGCACAAATATCAAAAGTAAAATAATATGAATCAACCACTTGCATACGTACATCCTCAGGCAAAAATTGCTAGAAATGTAGTTATTGAACCTTTTACAACCATACATTCTAATGTAGAAATTGGTTCGGGAACTTGGATTGGTTCTAACGTTACTATAATGGAAGGTGCTCGAATAGGTAAAAATTGTAGAATTTTTCCTGGAGCAGTAATATCAGCAATTCCACAAGATTTAAAATTTGATGACGAAGAAACAACTGTTGTAATTGGCGACAATGTTACCATACGTGAATGTGTTACGATAAACAGAGGTACTTCAGACAGAATGAAAACAGTAATTGGTGATAATTGTTTAATAATGGCTTATTGTCATATTGCGCACGATTGCTTAGTTGGTTCAAACTGTATATTTTCTAACAACACCACTTTAGCAGGACATGTTACGGTTGGAGATAATGTTGTATTAGCAGGAATGGTTGCCATACATCAATTCGCTTCGGTAGGTAGTCATGCATTTGTAACTGGAGGATCTTTAGTTCGTAAAGATGTTCCTCCATATGTAAAAGCTGCACGCGAACCGTTATCGTATGTTGGTATTAATTCAGTAGGATTAAGAAGACGAGGATATCCGACAGAAAAAATTAGAGAAATTCAAGACATATTTAGAATTTTATTTCAAAGAAATTATAATAATTCACAAGCAATTAATATAATTGAAGCAGAAATGGAAGCAACCTCAGAACGTGATGAAATTATTCAGTTTATAAAAGATTCGCACCGAGGAATAATGAAAGGATATTTTAAATAAAAATAATTATAAATAGTAAACTTTTAAAGAAGCATAAAATTAAAAGTTTAAATTAAAAATATAAAAACAGCATGGCTACAACATCAGATATTAAAAACGGATTATGTATGAGATACAACAACGATATTTATAAAGTTGTTGAATTTTTACACGTAAAACCAGGAAAAGGACCTGCTTTTGTAAGAACAAAATTAAAAAGTGTAACTAACGGTAAAGTAGTTGATAATACTTTTCCTTCAGGAAGAAAAATTGATGATGTAAGAGTTGAAACACATAAGTTTCAATATTTATACAGAGAAGGAGAAACTTTTCATTTTATGAATCAGGTAGATTATTCTCAAATTACATTAGAAAAAAGTGCTTTAGATGCACCAGAATTAATGAAAGAAGGAGAAATAGTAACTATTATTATCAACTCTGAAGATGAGATGCCATTATCTGTAGATATGCCTGCAAGTGTAATTTTAGAAGTAACGCATACAGAACCTGGTGTAAAAGGTAATACAGCTACAAATGCTACAAAGCCTGCAACGGTTGAAACTGGAGCACGTGTTAATGTACCTTTATTTATTAACGAAGGAGATAAAATTAAGATAGAAACAACAAAAGGAACCTATCAAGAACGTATTAAAGAATAAAACAATTCCCGCAAAAGCGGGAATTTCTTTTTAAAATGAAGTTTAAGCAAACACAAACATTAGCACAAATTGCAACATTATTAAATGTTGAATTTGTAGGTGATAAAAACTTTCCTGTAAAGGGAATTAATGAAATTCATGTTGTTACAGCTGGAGATATTGTTTTTGTAGATCATCCAAAATATTACGATAAAGCATTAAACTCTGCAGCAACTACTGTTTTAATTAATAAAAAAGTAGCTTGTCCAGAAGGAAAATCATTATTAATTTCTGAGGATCCTTTTCGCGATTTTAATAAAATAACCAAACATTTTAATCCTTTTATTGCATCTAAAGAAAGTATTGCTGAAAGCGCAATTATTGGTGAAGGAACTGTTATTCAGCCCAATGTTTTTATAGGTGATAATGTTGTTATCGGTAAAAATTGTGTTATTCATCCGAATGTAACTATTTATAGCAATTCAGTTATTGGTAACGATGTTACAATTCACGCTAATACCGTTTTAGGCGGAGATGCTTTTTATTATAAAAACAGACCCGAAGGCTTTGATAAATTAATTTCAGGAGGAAGAGTTGTCTTAGAAGATAATGTAGATTTAGGTGCTTCTTGTACGATAGATAAAGGAGTTACAGGAGATACAACTATTGGTAAAGGAACAAAAATTGACAACCAAGTGCATGTTGGTCATGATACTCTTATCGGTAAAAAATGTTTAATAGCATCGCAAACGGGTATTGCAGGTTGTGTTGTAATTGAAGATGAAGTAACTATTTGGGGACAAGTGGGTACAAATAGCGGAATTACCATTGGTAAAGGCGCTGTAATACTTGGGCAAACGGGAGTTACAAAATCTGTTGAAGGAGGTAAATCATACTTCGGAACGCCAGTTTCAGAATCAAGAAGTAAGTTAAAAGAATTAGCTGAAATAAAACGACTAATAAAAGAACAAAAAAAGAAATAAAAGTTTCACAAATCAATTACAAAAAACTATTTTTGTGAAGCTTAAAATTAAATAAAAATATACCAATGAGTGTTTTAGTAAATAAAGATTCAAAAATTATAGTTCAAGGATTTACAGGTAGTGAAGGTACTTTTCACGCTGGTCAAATGATCGATTACGGTACAAACGTAGTTGGTGGAGTTACACCAGGTAAAGGAGGGCAAGAGCATTTAGGTAAGCCAGTTTTTAATACAGTTGATGAAGCTGTACAAAAAGTAGGAGCAGATACTTCTATTATTTTTGTACCACCAGCATTTGCTGCTGATGCTATTATGGAATCTGCTGAAGCAGGAATTAAAGTAATTATTTGTATTACTGAAGGAATTCCTACTGCTGATATGGTAAAGGTAAAAGCTTATATAGATCAGTTAGATTGTACTTTAGTAGGTCCTAACTGTCCAGGAGTTATTACTCCAGAAGAAGCTAAAGTTGGTATTATGCCAGGTTTTATCTTTAAGAAAGGAAAAGTAGGTATTGTTTCTAAATCAGGAACTTTAACGTATGAAGCTGCTGATCAAGTTGTAAAACAAGGATTTGGAATTACAACTGCAATTGGTATTGGTGGAGATCCAATTATTGGAACTACAACAAAAGAAGCTGTTGAGTTATTAATGAATGATGATGAAACTGAAGCAATCGTTATGATTGGTGAAATAGGAGGGAACTTAGAAGCAGAAGCTGCTCGTTGGATTAAAGCTGATGGTAACCGTAAACCAGTGGTTGGTTTTATTGCAGGTCAAACTGCACCAGCAGGTCGTACAATGGGACATGCAGGAGCAATTGTTGGTGGAGCTGATGATACAGCACAAGCAAAAATGGCTATTTTAGCAGAAAATGGAGTTCACGTTGTTGAATCACCAGCTAAAATTGGAGAAATGGTAGCAAAAGTTTTAGCATAGTTTGTAAAAAACTGTTAAAATAGTATAATATTTTATTGTATAATCCGTTGAATTTGTAAATTCAACGGATTTTTAATTTCAATCAAAAAACAAAACTTTATGAAAACAATTAAACTGCTATTTATTAGTATGTTACTTGTATCCGCAGTAGGATGTAAGAAAAACACTACTTCAGAAAAAGAAGTAAAAACCGAAAAGCACTCGGATGCTAAAGGTTATAATTACGAAACAGTAACAAACGACCCAACAGGTTTGCGTTTATATACTTTGGATAACGGACTAAAAGTGTATCTAAGTAAAAATACCGATGAACCAAAAATTCAAACTTATATTGCTGTTCGCGCAGGATCTAATTACGATCCAAAAGAATCAACAGGTTTGGCGCACTATTTAGAGCATATGGTGTTTAAAGGAACTCATAAAATTGGTACTGCTGATTGGGAAAAAGAAAAAGTTTATTTAGATAAAATTTCAGCTTTATATGAACAGCATAGAGCGGAAACTGATACTGTTAAAAAATTAGCATTATACAAAGAAATAGATAAAGTTTCTTTAGAAGCATCAAATTATTCAGTTGCAAATGAGTATGATAAAATGACTGCTTCTTTAGGTGCTACTGGTACCAACGCACATACTTGGTTTGAAGAAACAGTGTATAAAAATAAAATTCCTGCAAATGAATTAAATAAATGGTTAGGTTTAGAAGCAGAACGTTTTAGTACGTTAGTTTTACGTTTATTTCATACAGAGTTAGAAGCTGTTTTTGAAGAATTTAATAGAGGACAAGATAATGATGGTAGAAAACGTTATGCCTCTATGTTAAAAGGGTTATTTCCTAATCATCCTTACGGACAGCAATCAACTATTGGTACGGCAGCACATTTAAAAAATCCGTCAATGGTAGATATTCATAACTATTTCAATAAATATTATGTACCAAATAATATGGCAATTGTTTTAGTAGGTGATTTAGATTTTGATACTACTATGAAGCAGATAGATGCTACTTTTGGTAAGTTTGAAAAGAAAGAATTAACACATCCAACATTACCTAAAGAAGAAGTAATTACTGCACCAGTTGTAAGTGAAGTTTTTGGCCCAACATCAGAAAGTATTTCTATAGCTTACCGTTCAGGTGGTGTAAATACTAAAGATGAGAAGTTTGTTACTTTAGTAGATATGATTATGTCTAATGGTAATGCTGGGTTAATCGATTTAAATTTAAATCAAAAACAAGCGGTACAATATGCTGGTTGTTCACCAACATTTTTAAATGATTACGGATATCATTCTTTTACAGGAGCTCCTAAATCAGGTCAAACTTTAGATGAAGTTAAAGATTTATTATTAGCGCAAGTTGAAAAGTTAAAAAAAGGTGAATTTGATGAATGGATGATTGATGCGGTTGTAAATGACTTAAAATTAAGTCAAACACGTCAGTATGAAAATAATACCGCTTTAGCATCGGCTTACTTTAATGCTTTTATCCACCATGAAAATTGGGATGATAAAGTAAAATTCTTAGATGAGTTAAAGAAAATATCAAAACAAGAATTGGTAGCTTTTGCTAATAAATTTTACACAAACAATTATGTTGTAACTTATAAACGTAAAGGAGAAGACAAAAATATTGTAAAAGTATCTAATCCTGGAATTACACCTGTAAAATTAAATAGAGATAAAAGTTCTGAATTTATTACTGCTTTTAATAAAGTGGAATCAGCACCTTTAATGCCGAAGTTTATAGATTATAAAACAGCGATTAAAGAAACTAAAACAACTAACGGAATTACTGTTTCTTACGTAGAAAATGAAAAAAATGATTTATTTGATATGAATATCATTTTTGATATGGGTAGTGATAATGATAAGAAATTATCTTTAGCTGCTGGGTATTTAGAGTATTTAGGTACCGAAAAATATACTGCTGAAGCATTAAAAAAAGAGTTTTATAAATTAGGAATTTCTTATTATGTAAGTGCTGGTAGCGATAAAACTTACGTTGGATTAAATGGGTTAAAAGAAAACTTATCAAAAGGATTAGAACTTTTAGAACATTTATGGGACAATGCAAAAGCTGATCCTGAAGCGTATGATAAATATGTAGCTAAAATTCAGAAGGGGCGTGAAAACGGAAAAACTCAAAAAGGTAATATCTTATTTGGTGGTTTAATGAACTATGGTAAATATGGTGAGAACTCTAGATTAAGAGATATTATGCAAATTGATGAGTTAAAAGCTGTCAACCCAGAAGAATTAGTAGCAATAGTTAAAGACATGAAAAATTATAAACAACGTGTTTTTTATTATGGTAAAGATGTAAAAGCAGCAGTAGCTTCATTAAATGCAAACCACAAATTATATGGTGAATTAAAAGAATATCCTGCAGCTAAAAAATATGTAGAAACTGAAACCGGTGGAAATGTATTTTTTACAGATTATGATATGGTACAAACTGAAATGATGTTTTTAGCAAAAGGAGAACCTTTTAAAGCAGAAAACTTAGCAGCTTCAACATTATTTAATACGTATTTTGGTAGCGGATTATCATCAATCGTTTTTCAAGAAATTAGAGAATCTAAATCATTAGCATATTCTGCATTTGCTTCTTATAGCAACGCTTCTAAAAAAGGAGATTCAAATTATGTAATGGCATATGTTGGTACACAGGCTAATAAATTAGAGCAAGCTGTAGATGCTATGATGGATTTAATGAACAACATGCCTGAAGCTGAAAAGCAATTTAATGCAGCTAAAGAATCAACCTTAAAAAAGTTAGCAGCGCAACGTATTACTAAATCAAACATTTTTTGGACTTATGAAGGTTTAAAGAAAAGAGGTATTGATAATGATCATAGAGAGGCAATGTATAATACTATCAAAAACATGAAAATGGAAGATTTAAAAGCATTTTTTGATAAAAATGTAAAAGGTGAATCTTACAATGTAATGGTAATTGGTAATAAAAAAGATTTAAATGTTGAGTCTTTAAAGAAATTAGGTAAAATTAAAGAATTGGATGTAGATTATTTATTTAACTATGTAAATGAAAAAAAGATAAAATCTTAATCTTTTAATTATTCAATTTAAAATCCTGCTAAAGACTATTCTTTAGCAGGATTTTTATTTTTATATTTGACCTATCAAAACAACTAGGTAATGAAATTATTAGAAAATAAAACAGCTATTATAACCGGAGCTTCTAGAGGAATCGGAAGAGGAATAGCTTTAGAGTTTGCAAAACAAGGAGCAAATATTGCTTTTACATACAGTTCATCTGTAGAAGCTGCAACTGCTTTAGAAAAAGAATTAACAGATTTAGGTGTAAAAGCTAAAGGATACCAATCTAACGCAGCAGATTTTGATGCAGCACAAGAGTTAGCTAAAGAAGTGCATACAGAATTTGGTAGTATTGACGTGTTAATTAACAATGCAGGTATTACAAAAGATAATTTATTGATGCGTATTTCTGAAGACGATTTTGATAAAGTAATTGAAGTGAATTTAAAATCGGTTTTTAATTTAACAAAAGCAGTTATTCGTCCGATGATGAAACAACGTAAAGGATCTATTATTAATATGAGTTCTGTTGTTGGATTAAAAGGAAATGCTGGACAAGCAAATTATGCAGCTTCTAAAGCAGGAATTCTAGGTTTTTCTAAATCGGTAGCTTTAGAATTAGGATCAAGAAATATTAGAAGTAACGTAGTTGCTCCTGGATTTATTGAAACAGAAATGACTGCAAAATTAGATGAAAAAGTAGTTGAAGGATGGCGTAATGAAATTCCTTTAAAAAGAGGAGGTACACCAGAAGACATTGCAAATGCTTGTGTATTTTTAGCTTCTGATATGAGTGCTTATATTACAGGTCAAACTTTATCTGTTGATGGAGGAATGTTAACATAAAACATTAAAAAATATTTTTTAATTTAAAGCCTACTATTATTAAATAGTAGGCTTTTTATATTTTTGAATTATGATAGAATTCAAGTTTATTCTAATAATAATTGTTGTGTTTATAATTGCTTTTTGGTTGACTGACTTTTTAAAAAAGAAAAGAGACAATTATTAAGTGTGATTAAAATTATAGTATTTACTAATACAGAATTTCAGATTATAACATTAATCAATAAATTATAATTATTGATTATAAGCTTCAAAACTTCCATCTTCAAAAAATAGAATTATTCGACTAATTTTCTTGTCGTTTTTACTGTTTTTCTCAATCGCTGAGAATTGCGTATTTGATTTATTTTCGACCTGTTGTTCAGATATTTCATTTTCAGAAAATAGAGAAGGAGTTACAGTTTTTTCTTCCTGATTCTCTTTTTGCATTTTCTGTTCAAACTTTTCTTCCTTTTTAGGAAAAGAACCTTCTCCGTACAAAAACCAATATAAATCTACTTCAGGGAATTTTTGAACAACTTTCATTACAAAATCTAAACTAGGTTTATTTCTGCCAGACAAAAGGTGAGATATACTAGAGCGTTGTACTTCTATAGAATCAGCAAAAGTTGATGAAGTTAAATTATAATATGCAATAATTTCTTTTAAACGTATAAGTAAGGTCATAGCTAGTTTACAATTGTAAATAATGAGAATTTACAACAAAGATATATAAATGTAAATTACTACGCAATACATCTATATTTGAGAAAATTAGATATTTAAGACAGTATAAAGTAAAGAATTACATTAGATTACATACCGTAAAACACTTAAATACAATTAATTACACAATATATATAGTTTTTAGCTATAAAAACAACCTAGTTAAATGTAAAACGAAGAAGTTTATATAGGTTACTTTTGTCAATTAAGTTATTGAGAATACAGTAGTTTACATTTGTGACATGTTTAATTAACATATAATGAGTAAACACTTATAGAATCAAATAAAACAAGTATATCATCTTTATTATAATGTATATGACAATTATGTGTACGGAGTATTCATGTGTTAAACACTAAATTTACATTTAAATCTTAAAGTGCTGAGTGTAGTATACTTATAAACAAGATTTAATCATCTATACCGCAAAGAAATCAAACTTATATTTTCTTTTTTAAGTAAAATTATTAGTTTACAAATGTAAATTAATCGTGAAGCAAGTATTTTGAGGTGATGAAGTGAATTTAATAGTGCCATTATGAGCTTCAATAATACTTTTGCTTAAAGTAAGGCCAATACCAGAACCATCTTTTCGAGTGGTAAAATATGGAACAAAAATATTATCTTTTATTTTGTCAGAAATCCCTATCCCATTATCAATAACTTTTATTTTTACACGTTCATTTGTTTGCAAGAGAGTTATTTTAATAGTAGGTTGTACAACATCATCCAAAGCATTTATAGCGTTTGATATTAAATTAATAAGCACTTGCTCTATTTGTTGTTTATCAGCATTAATAATAATAACATTTGCATTATTAAAACTACATTTAATCTTTTTTAAGCTAAATTCTTGTTGAAATAGCACTAATGTATTTTTAATAATTTTGGTAAGGTTTGTTTTTTTCTTTTGTGGTAACGGCAACTCAGCTAACTTTCTATAAGTATCTACAAAAGAGGTTAAATGATGCGATCGTCTTTTAATAATTTGCAATCCTTCAGTTAACTCTTCAATAGTTTCTTTATCCGTTTCACCGTCTTGTAAAAGATAACCTAAGTTTTCGGCTAAACTACTAATAGGTGTAATGGTGTTAATTATTTCGTGCGACATTACATTCATTAATTTATACCAAGCTTCTTTTTCTTTTTTATCAATTAATTGTTGAATTGTTTCTAGCGAAATAATTAAATATTCAAATTGATTGGTTTGTGTTATCGAAGTTTTTAAAAAAAAACTTTCTTTATTATTATTAACATCAATAGTAATAGTGTGCTTTAAACTTTTCCATTCTGATAAATAAGAAACTAATCCTCCTATTTTATCTTTAAGTAATGTCCAATTATAAAATTTAGGAATTTTTAAAAAACCAGTAAAAGCATTGTTAATTTGAAATACTTCAATATTTTGATTTAAATCTTTTCTTAAAATTAATATTCCAATACTTAAACTTTCAATAATATTGGTAAGAATAAGAGCTTCTGATGCCTTAGTTAAACTTTTTATTCGATGTTTTTCTAATAATAAAGCTGTTTTGTTGTGTAACGGATTTGCTCTTTTTTTTATTGAAATTTTATTAGAATAATCATCATGTAATAAACAATCGATTGATTTTTCTATATCAGCAAAAAGTTTTTTTAAGTAATCAATAAATAAAAATACCTGAAATAAAAAAAGAAGAGAAAACCCAATTGTATTTACAATATATCCTTTAAAATAGGAATAAAATATTACGATTCCGTTTATAATTAAGAATAAAATTCTAATTAATATTTGCAAAAACTGAGGTTTTCCCATTTATAATTTATGTTTTTCTAACCTTCTATATAAGGCAGCTCTTGTTAATCCTAAATCTTTTGATGCTTTAGAAATATTACCTTGATGTTTTTGCAATGCCTGTTCAATTAATAATTTTTCAGTTTCTTCTAAATTAAGATTATTAGCTAATGAAACAGCTGTTTTTTTAGTTGAAAAATGTAAATCTTCTAATTTAATTTGTTTATTATCAGTAATAATAACAGCACGCTCTACAATATGCTCAATTTCTCTAATATTTCCTGGCCAATGGTAATTTTTTAACCCATTAATTGCATGTTTATCAAAATCAATTATGTTTTTTCGATATTTCTGATTCAGTTTTTTTAAAAAATAATTTGCTAACAACTCAATATCTCCAGTACGATCACGAAGTGGAGGCAGGTTCAATTCAATTGTATTAATTCTAAATAATAAATCTTGACGAAATTCTTGTTCATCTACCATTTTATGCACGTTAGCATTAGTAGCACAAATTATACGAACATCAATTTCACGTTCTTTACCTTCACCTAGTCTTGTTACTTTTCTATTTTGAATTACTGTTAGTAATTTAGCTTGTAAATGGAGTGGAAGGTTACCAATTTCGTCTAAAAAAATTGTTCCACCTTTTGCCAATTCAAAACGACCAATTGTATCTTTTTTTGCATCTGTAAAAGCTCCTTTTACATAACCAAAAAGTTCACTTTCAAACAAATTTTCATTTAAAGCACCTAAATCTACATGAATAAAAGGATTGTTTTTTCTTTCGGATTTTAAATGTATTTCTTTAGCGAAAACGTATTTTCCGGTTCCATTTTCTCCTAAAATTAAAATATTAGCATCTGTTGGTGCTACTTTTTGAGCTAATTTTACAGCAGATTGCATTGCTTTAGAAACACCAATAATATGTTCAGTTTGTTTATGAAAATCTTTATTATTTAGCTTTTGTACTGTTTCTAATTGCGTGTTTTTTCGTTTTGAACGCGATAATTCTACACCAGCATTTACAATTCCGTATAATTTTTCTGTATTCCAGGGCTTTAAAATAAAATCAGTAGCGCCTTTTTTTATGGCATCAACAGCTAAATTTACGCTACCAAAGGCTGTCATTAAAATAACAGTAGTTTCTGGACTAACCTCTTTTATGTGTTTTAACCAATACAAGCCTTCTTTACCATCTTCATAACCAATACGATAATTCATATCTAATAAAACAACATCTATTTGTTTTTCTGTTAGATAATTGCTAATCTTTTTAGGGTTATTGGCGGTAACTATTTCTGTAAAAAATTTCTTTAAAGTTATTCTTACAGAAAATAAAATATCATCATCATCATCAACAATTAAAATAGTTGCTTCTTTTTTTCTCATACTACATAGTTAGTGTTTTGTTTGAATATGAACAAAATAATGTTCAAAAATGAACACTAGTAAAATCAATGTAAATTACAATTATCTAATAAACAGTCTTTTATGGGTTTTATTTTCATTGGCACATTTATGGCCTTAATTAAGCCAAACGAAGATATTTAAAAATGGACAAACAGATAAAAAGAAATAATAAATCAACTAAAAAAATAATACTTTGGGTATTACCAGCTATAATATTAATTAGTTTTTTAATAATGAATTTAACACGAAAAAAACAAGTTAATGTTAAAAAAGAAAATATTAGTATAAGAGAAGTGAGTAGGGGAGATTTTGAAGATGTAATATTATTTAATAGCACGGTTACTCCTAAAACAACAGTATTAGTAAATGTAATTCAGGGTGGTTCTGTTTCTGAAATTTTTGTTGAAAGCGGACAAATTGTAAAAAAAGGAACTCCTTTATTAAAAGTATATAATCCGAATGCTGAATTAAATTATTTAACGCAAGAAACAGCCATTGTTGAACAAATAAATAATTTAAGAAACATTCGTGTAAATATTACCAACCAACAATTAAATTTAGATCAACAATTATTAAGTATCGGTAATGATTATAGAAATGCAACACGACAATTTAAATTAGATTCAACTTTATATAGTAAAGATGTTGTTGCTAAGAACGATTATCAAAAATCTACTCAAGAATATAGTTATCAAAAAGAAAGAAGTGGGGTAATTAAAAAGAGTGTTTTTGAAGAAAAAAAGAGTAGAAGCGTACAATTGACAAGAATTAATATTTCTATTAAAAACATGCAAAAAAGTTTAGAACTATTAAGAAAAAATAAAGAAAATTTTACAGTTAAAGCTCCAGTTAACGGGTTGCTTTCATCTTTTAATCCAATTTTAGGAGAAAATTATAATCAAGGACAGCCAATTGGTAAAATTGATGTTTTAGACGGATATAAATTAGAGGCAAAAGTAGATGAGTATTATATATCTAAAGTAAGTGAAGGAATAAAAGGTAGCATTTCTCTTAATGGGATTGATTACGAAACTAAAATTGATAAGATTTTTACAGAAATTGTAAACGGACAATTTAAAGTAGAATTAGTTTTTACTGAAAAAACTGCGCCAAAAAATGTAAAAAGGGGGATGTCTTTAAAAAGTAAAGTTTTTTTATCAGGAAAATCAGAAGCACTTTTAGTTCCTAAAGGATTGTTTTATCAAAGTACAAATGGTAAGTACGTTTTTGTATTAGATACTGAAAACAAAGCAGTAAAAAGAACTATAAAAATTGGTAGAGAAAATCCTTTTTATTACGAAGTTTTAGACGGATTAAAAGCAGGTGATAAAATTATAGTTTCTAGTTATGATGACTATAAAAAGGTAGAAGAAATTAATATTGAATAAGTAACAAAGACGCAAAATCAAAAATAAATAATGTCAGTTTGAGCGCAGTCGAGATCTATTTTAAAAAATAAATAAAGAATTAAAAAACACACAAAATGATAAAAATAACTGATTTAGTAAAAATATACAGAACAGAAGAAATTGAAACGACAGCTTTAAATAAGTTAAGTTTAGAAGTTAAAAAAGGAGAATTTGTATCAATAATGGGCGCTTCAGGTTGTGGAAAATCAACATTATTAAACATTATTGGTTTATTAGATGCACCAAATGATGGAAGTTATCTTTTTGATGAAATTGAAGTTGCTAATTTTTCTGAAAAACAACGTGCAGGTATACGTAAAGCAAATGTTGGTTTTGTTTTTCAGAATTTTAATTTAATTGATGAACTTTCTGTGTATGAAAATGTAGAGTTACCATTAATATATAACGGTGTAAAATCATCAGAAAGAAAAGAACGAGTTAAAGAAATTTTAGAACGTATTGGTATCGCTCATAGAGCAAAACATTTTCCGTTACAATTATCTGGTGGACAACAACAAAGAGTAGCAGTAGCAAGAGCTTTGGTTACGAATCCTAAATTAATTTTAGCAGACGAGCCAACTGGAAATTTAGATAGTAAGAGTGGTAATGATGTTATGGAATTATTAACCGAATTACATGCTGGCGGAGCAACAATTGTTATGGTTACACACTCGTCTTACGATGCGCAATTTTCTTCTAGAGTAATTACTTTAAAAGATGGAGAAATTATTTCTCAAAAAGAAAATACTCATAAAGTTGATGTTTTAATTCAATAATTAATAAAAGAAAGAAATTATGATACAAACATGGTTTAAAATATTTTTTAGAAATCAACAAAAAAATTGGCTAAATTCTTTAGTAAATATTAGTGGATTAACACTTGGTTTAGCAGGGTTATTAATTGTTTTGTTATACTTAAATGAAGAGCAAAGCTATAATCAATGGAATCCTAATAAAGATGATGTTTATAGAGTAAATCTAAAAAAAGCAAAATCTGATGAAGTTTGGTTTACAGTAAATGCGGGTATGTATATTACGTTTCCAAAAGAAATACCAGAAGTTACAGAAACTTTAATGGTAAAACCTTTTTATAGAAGTAGAGTAGTACAGTATAATGATGTTTTTGAATTTACTGATAAAGTGATTTCTACAGATCCACAGTTTTTTAATTTCTTTCCATTTGAAATTATTGATGGTTCATCTCAAAAATTTGCAGAAACAAGAACAAACATTGCGTTATCTGATTCATATGCAAAGCGAATTTTTAAAAACGAAAAAGCAGTTGGAAATACTGTTAAAATAGGTAATAAAAATTTTATTGTTGCATGTGTTTATGTAATACCAAAAAACTCACATCAAGAACCAGATTTGTTACTACAGTTTAGTGAAGATTTTGAAGTAAACTGGGGAAATCATAATAATGAAGTTTTTTGTAGAATAACAAAAGGTTCAGATTTAGGTGCATTGAAACAGAAAATGAATCAAATTATTATTGATAAAGCTTATAAACCTAATGCTAAAAAGCATGGGATTTCTATAGAAGAAATAGATAAACGTTATGGAATACCAACTGTTTTATTAGACAAGTTGGATACAATGTATTTGCATAATACAGCAAAAAGAGCGGGTCCAAGTGGTACTGGAAACTATCAGTTATTAATGGTATTACTAGGTTTGTCAATTTTATTAATAGTTATTTCTTGTGTAAATTTTATCAATTTATCTGTTGCATATGCAATTCAGAGAGCAAAAGAAGTTGGTGTAAAGAAAACTTTAGGGTTATCAAAAAAGCAATTAATAATTCAATATATTTTAGAGATTGTTTGTCAAGGTTTAGTTTCATTTATATTAGCATTGATAATTGTCGAATTGGTATTACCATTTTTTAATGACTTTGTAGATAAAGAAATTTCAATGTTACATAGTAATTCATTATTTACATTGTTTATAGTTGCAGTAGTAATATCGTTTCTTATTGGTAGTATTTTTGCAATTTATTTATCAAATTTTAAAGCTATTGAAGTTTTAAAAGGAAGCGTTTCTAAAAGTAAAAAAGGAAATTTATCCAGAAATATAATGCTAGGACTTCAGTTTTTAATCTCTGGTTTTTTTATAATTAGTATGTTAATTGTTGGAAGTCAAATTAATTATATGATGCAAAAAGACCTTGGTTTCGACAAAGAACAAGTGCTTTCTGTAAAAGTATATAATATTAAAAATGAATATAAAAAATATCAACTAACCAAAGATGTTTTATCTAAAAATAAAAATATAATAGATATTACTTCTAGTATGTTTGTACCTGGAGAAGGTTTTGTAAACGGTACTGGTTTAAAACATAAAATTAATGATATTAGTTTTAATTCAGCTTCGAACGTTGTTGATTATAACTATTTAGATTTTTCGAAAATTGAAGTTTTAAAAGGGAGAAATTTTTCTAAAAGCATTGCTTCAGATAGTATTAATAAAATTATAATAAACGAAACTGCTGCTAAAAAATTAGGAATTTATAATAAACCAATTGGCGAGAAACTAAATTTAGGTTGGTTAGAAGATGATAAACCTGGTTTTGAGGTGATTGGAATGATACAGGATTATCATTTTGATGGTTTTGATGCAGAAATATCACCAATGTTTATGGTACTTTGGACAAGTGTAGATTTTACAAGAAATTGGATTCCTGCTTTTCAGTTTAAAATTAAACCAGAAAACATTGATAAAACTATAACAAAAATAGAAATTTTTTGGAAACAAAATGTTGATGCAAAATATCCTTTTTCATATGAATTTTTAGATAAGAAATTTGCAAAAACATATGATAAATACAAAAAACAGCAAGCTATGTTTTTAATTTTATCTGTTTTAGTAATTTTAATAGCATTACTTGGTTTATTCGCTTTAGCAACACTAACTATTCAGCAAAGATTAAAGGAAGTTGCTATTAGAAAAACTTTAGGAGCATCAGTAAAAGAAATTATGTTTCAACTATTAAGAAATTTCTTGAAAATTGTAATTATTTCTTCTATTATATTAATTCCGATAGCTTATTATTTTATGCAAAATTGGTTAGAGAATTTTGTTTACAGAATAGAAATGCCAATATTACCTTATATAATAACGCCTTTAATTTTAGTTATATTGGTTTTTGCAGTGGTGGGTTTTAAAGCTTATAAGGCAACAAAGGTAGATTTAATTAAATACTTAAAATTTGAGTAATGATTAAAAATAGATAAGCTTATAAAAAAAGAATTTTATAGGCTATTGTTAAAAAAATAAAAAGAGCAAAAGTTAACCTTTTGCTCTTTTTTCACTAACTATTGTTTTATTTAATAAGTTTCCCCCTAAAAAGTATTAAATATTTAAACTTATTCAAATATAACTCCGAATTTAATGTTTTAACTGTAAAAAATCGTAATTATAATTTTTTTGAGTATGCTTTTATTAAAGGATATTCTTTTTTAAAATATTCTTTTGGAGACTCCGCCATAAATAATTTAAAATCTTTAATAAAATGTGAGTGATCATAGTAATTATACATATAAATAAGATCATTAATATCTATCTCTTTACCTTCATATTTACGCATTAATTTTATAAAACGTATTAGTCTTATATATTTACCAGGAGTTAAACCTATAATTTTTTTAAATTTTGTTTCTAATGATTTTTGAGATAAAGGTACTACGGTTAATAAATCTAAAACCTGTATCATACCTTCTTTTTCTAAAATATAATCAATGGCTGTATCAATAAAATTAACATCTTTATCTATAAATAAGTTTAAATTATTAGTATGCTTTATAATAGCTTTTATTAATTTAACTATATCGTTTTCATATTCTAAAAATATAGAACTAAATTCATTAAATAATTTTTTATTGATGTTTTCAACTTGCAAGTGTTGATTTGTAATTAAAGAAATATCAGTTCCTAAAATTTTATACAAAGCCGTTGGGTGTAAGTTAGCACCAATATTATGAACGGTTGAATTTACAAAATAATGATAGGAAGAATTAAATTGTCCAGTTACAATGAGTTCTTTAAATTTAGTGATGTTTTTTTTATGAGTAATTACTTGTTCTTTTCCATAAGCATAGGTAATTGAAGGAAATCCAATGGGTATAATAGTTGATTCAAACGGTAAATTAGCAATAGAGATACTAAAAAAATTATTTATAAGTCCTCTTGCATCTTTTTCGTTATAAAAATTATATTCCATTTAGCTTTTTTTCTTTCAAAGATAACTAATCATTTATAAAAATAGCTGTAAAATGTATAGTTTACTCCAATTATTGTGTAAGTGAATTTAAAAATAGTGTAAAAAATCGTAATACTGTTTACAAAAAATAAAAGCGCATAAAAAAACAACTCTTTATTTATAAAGAGTTGTTTTTAGGGTTTATAATAAAAGAGATTATTTAGTCTTTAAAATCCAATTTTTAGCATTTACAAAAGCTTCTAACCAAGGCGAAACTTCGTCTTTTCTGTTTGATGGATAGTTAGCCCAGTTCCATTGAAAAGTAGAGCGCTCAATATGTGGCATGGTTACTAAATGACGTCCTGTTTTATCAGACATCATTGCTGTATTAAAATCTGATCCATTCGGATTATTAGGATAACCTTCGTAACCATATTTAGCTACAATATTGTAATTTTCTTCAGCTTCTGGTAAACTAAACTTACCTTCTCCATGAGAAATCCAAACTCCTAATTCAGTTCCTGCTAAACTTGATAACATTACCGAATTATTTTCTTGAATTTTTACAGAAGTAAATGAGCTTTCGTGCTTTTTAGAATCGTTATGCACCAATTTACCATGAACTTTATGATCTGGATTGATTAAATCTAATTCCATCCATAATTGAGCTCCATTACAAATTCCGACAGATAAAGTATCTTCTCTTTTAAAGAAGTTATTTAAAGCTGTATTTGCTTTTTCGTTGTATTTAAAAGCACCTGCCCATCCTTTTGCCGAACCTAAAACATCAGAATTAGAAAAACCTCCAACAGCACCAATAAACTGAATATCTTCTAAAGTTTCACGGCCCGAAATTAAATCGGTCATGTGTACATCTTTTACATCAAAACCAGCTAAATACATGGCATTTGCCATTTCACGTTCAGAATTACTTCCTTTTTCACGTATAATTGCTGCTTTAGGTCGATCAGTATCCGATCCAACAGTATCTTTTAATTTTCCTGTAAACTGAGTAGGGAAGGTGTATTGTAAAGGTTGTTTTTTATAATTGTCAAAACGATTTTTAGCTAACCCATTTGCTGTTTGCTTGTTGTCTAATAAATAAGAAGTTTTATACCAAACATCTCTCATTTCAGCAACATCAAAAGAGAAGTTTTCTTCGTTGTTTTTAATAGTTACTGTTCCTGAATTATTAGCGTTACCAATAGTAAAGAACTCAATCTTATTTTCTGATAAAATTGTTTCTACTGAAGCATCAGCTTGAAAAACAATTCCTGAATTTTCAGCAAACAAAACTTTTAAAGAATCTTCTTCATTCAAGGCTGAAATATCAAAATTGGCACCTAAATTAACATCAGCAAAACACATTTCTAATAAAGTGGTAATCAATCCACCAGAAGCAACATCATGCCCAGCAGAAATTTTATCAGCTTTAATTAAATTTTGAATGGTGTTAAAGGTGTTTTTTACAAATGATGAATTTTTAACATCAGGAGCATCACTACCAATGGTATTTAAAACCTGATTAAAAGAACTACCACCTAATTTAAAATCATCTTGAGAAATGTTTATATAGTAGATTTTTTGTCCGTTTTGTTGTAAAACAGGTTCAACAACCTTGCTAATTTCATTACAGTTTGCTGCTGCCGAAATAATTACGGTACCAGGAGAAATTACTTCATCATCTTTATATTTTTGTTTCATTGATAAAGAATCTTTCCCCGTAGGAACATTGATTCCTAAATCAATAGAAAACTCTGAAATAGCTTTTACAGCTTTGTATAAACGTGCATCTTCACCTTCATTTTTACAAGGCCACATCCAGTTTGCTGATAAAGAAACCGACGCTAAATTATCTTTTAAAGGTGCCCAAATAATATTGGTTAAAGATTCGGTTATAGAATTTCTACTTCCTGCTTCTGGATGAATTAATCCCGAAATAGGCGAGTGCCCAATTGATGTTGCAATCCCTTCTTTTCCGTTATAATCTAGTGCCATAACACCAACATTATTTAACGGAATTTGTAACGGGCCAACACATTGTTGTTTAGCTACTTTACCACCTACACATCTATCTACTTTATTGGTTAACCAATCTTTACAAGCTACAGCTTCTAACTGTAAAACTTGGGCTAAGTAGATTTGTAAATTTTTGGTTTTATATCTTGAATTTTTATAGTTTCTAACAACTGTTTTATCCGTTAAAACAGTTTTAGGAGAACTTCCAAACATATCTTCTAAAGCTAAATCCATTGGTTTTTCTCCAGTAGTTTCAGATTCGAAAGTAAAACGATCATCACCGGTAACATCACCAACAGTATAAATAGGAGAACGCTCGCGCTCTGCAATTTTTTGTAAAGTATTAATATGTTTATCAGCAATTACTAGTCCCATACGTTCTTGAGATTCGTTTCCGATAATTTCTTTTGCTGATAGGGTAGGATCCCCAACTGGTAAATTATCTAGATTGATTTTTCCTCCAGTATCTTCAACTAATTCCGATAAACAATTTAAATGCCCACCTGCACCATGATCGTGAATAGAAACAATAAAGTTTTCTTCACTTTCAACCATACCACGAACTGCATTGGCAGCACGTTTTTGCATTTCTGGATTAGAACGTTGTACTGCGTTTAATTCAATTCCTGAAGCAAATTCACCAGTATCAGCCGATGAAACCGCAGCTCCACCCATACCAATTCTGTAATTTTCTCCACCAAGAATTACAATTTTATCACCTTCTTTAGGTGTATCTTTTAAAGCTTGTTCTGCTTTTCCGTATCCAATTCCACCGGCTTGCATAATTACTTTATCAAAACCTAATTTTCTTGGTTTTGCATCGCTAGAAGCTGCATTTTCTTCGTGTTCAAAAGTTAAAACAGAGCCTGTAATTAATGGTTGCCCAAATTTATTTCCGAAATCTGAAGCTCCGTTAGATGCTTTAATTAAAATATCCATCGGAGTTTGGTATAACCATTCTCTAGCTTCAAATTTTTGTTCCCAATGCCTGTTTTCTTCCAAACGAGAATACGAAGTCATATAAACAGCTGTACCAGCTAAAGGTAAAGAACCTTTTCCGCCAGCAAGTCTATCCCTAATTTCTCCTCCAGATCCTGTTGCTGCTCCGTTAAAAGGTTCTACAGTTGTAGGGAAATTGTGTGTTTCTGCTTTTAAAGAAATTACAGATTCGTATTCTTTTGTTTCGTAAAAATCTGGTTTGTCTGCAGTTTTTGGTGCAAATTGCTCCACTTTTGGTCCTTTTACAAAAGCAACATTATCTTTATATGCCGAAACAATATCGTTAGGATGTTGTTTAGACGTTTCTTTTATTAGTTTAAATAGGGAAGTAGGCATTTCTTCTCCATCAATAACAAAAGTTCCATTAAATATTTTATGACGACAGTGCTCTGAGTTTACTTGGCTAAAACCAAATACTTCAGAATCTGTTAATTTCCTTCCAATTTTGGTTGCAACACTTTCTAAATATTCAACTTCTTCAGTACTTAAAGCTAAACCTTCTTGTTGATTATATGCAGCAATATCTTCAATTTCTAAAATAGGTTCTGGCTGAATATCAATAGTAAAACTATCTTGATTTAAACCGCTATATTTTTGAGAAATCATAGGGTCGAAAGCAGCAAAATCTTCTTTTACTGTTTCAAATTCTTCTATTCTGATGATATCAGAAATACCCATGTTTTGAGTTATTTCTACAGCATTGGTACTCCAAGGAGTAATCATTGCAGCTCTTGGTCCAATAAAAAAGACGTCTAAAGACGTCGCATTTATTTTAGGCTGATTGCCAAATAACCAAGTAAGTTTTGATATAGTTTCTGTAGATAATTCTTTTGTTGTTTGAACAGCAAATACTTTACTGTTTTCGTTTCCAAAGAAATGAATCATTATGTTGTTGTGTTAGTGTGTTGTTTAAAGGTGTAAATTTACTTATTTTGAATGAAATAAAAGCATAAAAAAAGCAGCAATTTTTTGCTGCTTTTTTTATGCTTTTATTTGTTATCAGGAATCCTATCTATTTCTATTTTTCCTTTTTTCTGAGCTTTATGAGTTTCGTAACAGTTTAATATAGCTTCTATAATTTGAAGGTCACTAGCTTTTTTTATAAAAAACTCTGAATAATTACAGTCATCTAATAATTTATTAAGTTCTTGTTTATCCATTTCTAGGTATTCCATCATTACTTCACGATCAAATTTACCTGCTAGCATTTTTCGTAAATCATCTTCTTCTTTTAACTTTTTCAACTTTTTAAGTTGTCTCGGTTTTTTTCCAAAAAGATTATAAACCATATCAACCGGACTAAAAATCTTATCGATAATAGTAGTTCGTTTTTTAGGCTTACCAACTTCGTAAGTTTGAGCTAATCCATTAATATGAATTCTTGTAAAACGATCTTTAGGAACTTGTTTTATATCAACTTCTAAAACCCCAATAAGATTTGTTGATTTAATAACAACTTCTTTCATTTCTTCAGGTTTTTCTTCTAAAGAAATTATTACTTCGTTTCCTTTTAATAAGTCATTGGTTACTTTTAACTTAATAGAAGTATATCCTAAGTAAGATACCAAAACAGTATCATTAGCTTTACTTGTTAATTCAAACAGTCCGTTTTCATTGGTAATTGTACCAGTTACGGTGTTTAAATTTAAAATATGAGCTGCACTTAAAGGTTTTTTAGATTGTGCATGAATAATTTGTCCTTTTAGTTTTTGTTTTTGAGAAAAACCAAATAAAGAAAATAGTACTAAAAATATTGTTATGTAGTGTCTTTTTTGCATGATGCAATAATAACAATAATAATTTAAATTACCCTAACGGATTATCTGTAAAATTACTGTAATTAAATAACAATAATTGGTTAATTTTTATGAAAAAACCACAAATAGCAGTTGCTATTTGTGGTTTTGTGCACGTAACAAGAATCGAACTTGCACGTTCTTACGAACACAAGCCCCTCAAGCCTGCGCGTCTACCAGTTCCGCCATACGTGCATAAACAAAAAAAGCTAAGCAAATGCTTAACTTTTTAGTGACCGGGCTGGGGCTCGAACCCAGGACCCTCTCCTTAAAAGGGAGATGCTCTACCAACTGAGCTACCAGGTCATTGCTTCTTTGTAAAAGCGGTTGCAAATATACAACAGTTCTTTAATTCTAAAAAACTTTTTTGTAAAATTTTTTGTTGATATTTGTAACAGCTTAATTGTTAGTTTATGAAAATAGTATTAATAGGGTATATGGGCAGTGGTAAATCTACAATTGGTAGATTATTAGCCGAAACAAACAATGTTTCTTTTATAGATTTAGATAATTATATTGAAGAAAAAGAAAAAATGAGTGTCTCAGATATTTTTGAACAGAAAGGAGAAATTTATTTTAGAAAACAAGAACACCTGTATTTAAAAGAAGTATTAGCTTTAAAAGAAAATATAGTGCTAGCTTTAGGAGGAGGAACTCCTTGTTATGCAGGTAATATGGATGTTCTTAAAACTTTTAAAACCGCAACAACAGTGTATTTAAAAACAAGTATAAATACTATTGTTAATAGATTAATTAATGAAAAAAGCGAACGACCTTTAGTTGCCAGATTAAAAAAAGATGAGTTACCTGAGTTTATTGCAAAACACTTATTTGAAAGAAGTTATTTTTACAATAAATCAGCATATAAATTAACTGTTGATGCTAAAAGTATTGATGAAATTGTTAGCGAATTAAATAATTTATTAGGTTAAGTAAACAATTGTTTCGTTGTCTTTAAACTCTACAACTACATGTTCTTTAATAGATGTAGAAAGAGAAATTCCTTTAAAATCAGCTTTTACAGGATATTTTTTATGATTTCTATTTACTAATACAGCGGTTTTAAATCGTTTTAAAGGAGTATCTAAAAAATGTTTTACTGCATATATTAATGTTGTTCCCGAATTTAAAACATCATCAATTAAAACTAGTGATTTATTTTTATAAGCATCAGTACTTAAAGAGGTAGTAACCGAATTAATTGGATTTTTTTTATCAATAAAAACTTTACAAAGTGTTACTTTTAAAGGTGATATTTTTGATAATACAGCACAAATTTTTTCGGTAAACAAATAACCGTTTTCCACAATTCCAGCAATTACAATTTCTTTTTCGTTACTATTACTTTCATAAATTTGAAAAGCAATTCGACGAATTTTTTGTTCAACTTGTATATTGTTTAATATAATATTATCAGCTACTGTCATCAATTTTATTTTAAAGGATAAAGATATTATATTTTAGTATTATTTTCTTCAGAAACTTCATTATAATCATCAATATCACGTCGATCTTTTTTCGTAGGTCTTCCAGCTCCTTTTTTACGATAATAATCTTTAGAATATTTTAATAACTCTGTTCGCTCAAATTCTTCTTTCGGAGTTAAATCTTTTCGATATAAATCAACCAATTTAGCACCAACACGATTAGGCGGTATGTCTAAAACTTTAATTTTATAATTAATTTGGTTTTTTCTGACGGTAATTTCTTCATTACCAAAAATATCTTTTGATGGTTTTAAGTTTGTACCATCAATTTTAACATGCCCTTTTTTACAAGCATCTGTAGCGATACTACGGGTTTTATATAGGCGTATACACCATAAGTATTTGTCAATTCTCATATAAAAAGTTAAAATTTATCTTTTAGTTTTTTACAAAGGTATAAAAATGGTAAATTGCGCGTTAAAATTTATAAATTAAATGATAAAATTTAAGCACTTATTTTATACTGTAGTTATTGCTACAGTTTTATATTCTTGCGGAAGCGATAATAATAATTCTTTTGTAGATAATCACGATCATGAAGGTCAGGCTGTTATAGATAATGATTCTTTAATAAAGTTTTTTAAAAATAATTATTATAATGCAACTTTAGATTCTGTTAAAGTTATTGATAATAATCAAACATCTTTATTTGATGATGTTAACTTAGTTACAAAAGAAGTTACAGAAAATGAAATTGATTATAAACTATATTATTATATAACAAAAGTAGGAACTCCAACTGTTGATAAAGGGTTTCCTACTGTAATGGATTCTGTTTATGCAAAATATAGAGGGCAAACAATTGTTCGTAATGATAGTTTAAGTGCTGATTTTGATAAAAATACAACATGGTTTTCTTTAAATAATGTTATTAGAGGTTGGACCTACAGTCTTGTACATTTTAAAGGAGGAAATAATGTTACTGGTAACGGTCCTATAACGTATGAAAACGGAAGTGAGGGAATTATTTTTATTCCTTCAGGTTTAGCTTATAGAAATGGAGGAACGGGTAATATTCCACCTAATTCAAACTTAATGTTTACTGTTGAATTATGGGATTTTGTAAAAGATACAGATGCTGACTTAGATAATGTACCTTCTATTTATGAGGATATTGACGGTGATGGAGATCCTAGAAATGATGATACTAATGAGAATGGAATAGCAAATTATAATGATGTTGATGATGATGGAGATGGTATTTTAACAAAAGACGAAGATAAAAATGGTGATGGAGATCCTAGAAATGATTTTAACGATCCGAACAAACCAAATGTACCAGATTATTTAAATAGAGATATTTAACAAAAAAACCGAAACTATAAACGTTTCGGTTTTTTTTATGCTAAGTTAATAAATAGCATTCTCTTAAGTTTATTACTTTAACTCTAAAGTAAGTATAAGAGGTGTTATAGTCGTTTAAAGCCGATAAATAAACGAACTAAATAAGTTGTTTAACATGTTAATAGATTCCACAAAAAAAGGAGTTAGTTTTTAAACTAGCTCCTTTTTTTGTGGAATATTAGGTCTTAAAATCTGTAAGAAAGTCCTACGATTATTTGATCTACACGAGTATCAAAATTTACATCACCTGCATTTACATTAGAATCAACAAAACTTGTTTCTGTGTCAGATAAAGCTCTTTCCCAACGAACATCAATTCCTAATTTACCTAATTCGACACCAGCACCAAATTGTAAACCTAAAGAAAATCCATCAGATTCTACTTGCTTTAAATCATCAATATCAAACTTAGAATCTAAAATATACTGAAAAGAAGGTCCAGCAAAAACATGCGCAACACTAAAAAACTTCATACCAACTAATACTGGGATGTCAATTTTTTGAAATTTATAATTAGTAGCTTTGTTCTGAAAAACATTAGCAATTCCAGTAGCTTGCTTATAAGTTACTTCATTACTTAATTGTGTGTATACTAATTCTGGTCTTATATATAAACCAACTATAGGAAGTTTAAAGCGTGTCCAGATACCTGCATGAAAACCTGTTTTGCTTTCAGCACCTTCAAAAACATCATCTTTAACGTCTGAAAAGGAATCAGAATTATAGTTAATACCACCTTTAACACCAAATTGTATTTGACTTTGCGTTACTTGTAATCCTCCAATTAAAAGGAAAAGTATAAAAATTGTTTTTTTCATTTGTATTAGATTTAGTTATTATTAAAATGTAAAACACATCACTTAAACTTTAAAAGTGATGTGTTTATTGTTTGTTTAAGATATTAATTATTTTCTTGAAATAACTTTTTCTACAGCTTTAATGATAGATTTATCATTTAAACCATACTTTTTCATTAACTCATCAGGAGTTGCAGATTCGCCAAAACTATCGTTTACAGCAACAAATTCTTGTGGAGTAGGAGTGTTGGTAGCTAAACAACGTGCAACACTTTCTCCTAAACCGCCTAATTTATTATGTTCTTCGGCAGTTACAATACAACCTGTTTTTGCTACAGATGATAAAATAGCTTCTTCATCTAAAGGTTTAATAGTGTGAATATTAATAACTTCTGCAGAAATTCCTTTAGCTTCTAATTGTTCGGCAGCTTGTAATGCTTCCCAAACTAAATGACCTGTGGCAACTATAGTAACATCGTTACCTTCGGTAAGTTTAATTGCTTTTCCTATTTCAAAAGGTTCATCTGTCATAAAAACAGGAACTTTTGGACGTCCAAAACGTAAATACACAGGTCCTTCATAATCTGCAATGGCAAGTGTTGCGGCCTTTGTTTGGCTATAATCACAAGTGTTAATTACAGTCATACCAGGTAACATTTTCATTAAACCGATATCTTCTAAAATTTGATGCGTAGCTCCGTCTTCTCCTAAAGTTAAACCAGCATGCGATGCACAAATTTTTACATTTTTATCAGAGTAAGCAACTGATTGACGAATTTGATCGTACACACGACCTGTAGAAAAGTTTGCAAATGTACCTGTAAATGGAATTTTACCTCCAATAGTTAATCCAGCAGCAATACCAATCATGTTTGCTTCAGCAATTCCTATTTGAAAAAAACGTTCTGGATGATTTTTTTCAAAATCATTCATTTTTAACGATCCAGTTAAATCAGCACAAAGTGCAACTACATTTTCGTTTGTTTTACCTAATTCAGTTAAACCATCACCAAAACCAGATCTAGTATCTTTTTTTTCTGTGTAAGTGTATTTTTTCATTTTTTGTGTTGTGTTGTAGGTGTCAAAAATAATCTTTTATAAAAATATAAAGTTATAATTTTAATAATTCTTTATAAAGTTTATGAACAGGAAAGCCCATTACGTTAAAATAACTGCCTTCAATTTTTGTAATACCAATCTTCCCAATCCATTCTTGTATGCCGTAAGCACCAGCTTTATCAAATGGTTTGTATGTTTTTATATAATAATTAATTTCTTCGGATGATAACTTTTTAAATGTAACTATCGTGGTGTCATTTATAGTATGCTGAAATTTTTTATTAGTAATACATATTGATGTAATTACTTTATGTGTGTTGTCTGATAGTTCTGTAAGCATTTTAAAAGCCTCTTCTTTATTTTTAGGTTTGCCTAAAGCTTTGTTATTTAACCAAACAATGGTATCTGAAGTAATTAACAGTTCGTTTTTTAACAACTCTTCTTTAAAAGGTTCGGATTTTAACTGTGCTAAAAAATCCGTTATTTCAGTATCTTTTAAGTGATTTGGGTAAATTTCATCAACTTCTTTTGTTTTGATGCTAAAAGGAATGTTTAAACTTTTTATTAATTCTTGTCTTCTTGGTGATTTAGAAGCTAAAATTATAGAATAATCGGCTAATTTATTAGATAACATATTTAAAGTAATAAGCAATGGCTATAATTCCTAAAATTCCAAAAACATGAAAATATCTCATAGTTTTTAAAAAAGATTTTAAGCTTTTATTGGTTGTTGTTTTTGTGAAAAAATACAACAAATATAGCTGAGGAAATAGGTTTGAGACTATAATGGTTATAAAAAGATATTTAGTATTTTTAAAATACATTGCCAAAAGCACAATTAAAAATGCTGAAAAAGACATAATAGCAAAAGCTACATTCTTGGCTCTTTTACGACCTAATAATATAGGCAATGTTTTACGTTTGTTTAAGTGATCGTTATTTATATTGCTAATATTTATTATAAGTTGTTCTGATAAAGTGCTTAAAAATGATAAAATTAAATATATAATGGTTATAAATTGTAAATTAAAAAACAATTCCCATTGTATCGGAGTTAAATTAATTGGAGTATCTATCCACCATAAACCAATAATTGTAAAAGGTAATGTAAAAGACTTTATTAAAGAGCTTGTAAATGACTTTTCGTGTACTTTTTTAGAATAAAATAATACTGAAAAAAAACATAGAAGGTAAACTAACGAAAAATAAGGTTTATTTATTTTAAATGATAAATAGGTACCTAAAAAAAAAGCAAATATAAGTACGGTAAAGGCAAGGTGTTTTATGTTTTGTACTACTATATTTTTAGATTTATTATTGTAATAATAACTAAGTAAATATATAGCAGCGTACATAAAAATACATGAAACTGTAAATAAGCATGTATCTAAAAAAGAAAAAACAGTTTCAAATCCAAAACCATACAAAAAAGAGTATTTTGCTAAAAAAATAATAAAGGAAAAGTATAAAATCCGATTCCATTCTATAATATTTAAAATAGCTTTAAAAACAGTCATTTTAATTAAAGTTCTTTTTTATACGCGCTAAGTCCTTTTTATTATCCCTGTCTTTCATTGTTTGACGTTTGTCATGTGTTTTTTTACCTTTAGCTAATGCTATATTAAGTTTTGCCCAACCATTTTCATTAATAAAAAGATTAAGAGGCACAATAGTACTTCCTTTAGCTTCAACTTCTCGTTCTAACTTTTTTAATTCTCGTTTATTTAGTAATAAACGTCGTTCACTTTTAGGTTTGTGATTGTAATGATTTCCAAAAGCATATTCTTCAATATACATATTGATAACAAAAAGTTCTCCATTATCATTAAACTCACAAAAACTCTCTGTTATACGTGCTTTACTATGTCTTATCGACTTAATTTCTGTACCTGTAAGTTGAATACCCGCCGTATATCTGTCAAGTATCTCATACTCAAAACGAGCTTTTTTATTTTGGATGTTTATTTTCTTTTGCATTGCAAACAAATATAATTATTTGGTTATTTAATTAATTGTAAAATATTGTACGTTGCTCTAAAATATTCTTTTTTGGTTATAAATAATGTACGCTTGGTAATATTGTTTAAAAATTAACAATAAGTATAACTTATTAACACAATATTAAATATTCGTAAAATAAAATCCTGTATTTTCGGTTTTTTAAATAATGATTAAATTTTAATAAAAACATGCGATATTTAATACTGATTTTTCTTTTTGTAATATCATGTAAACCACAAGATAAAGCGATAAACGCTCAAGAAATTATTAATAAATCTATAGAATTATCAAAGCTTAAATCTGTAGAAAACGCAACGTTGTCTTTTACTTTTAGAAAGAACAAATATACAGCTAAACGTAATAATGGAAAATTTGAATTGGTTAAAATTGTAAAGAAAGATTCTTTAAAAATTAAAGAGATACTTTCTAATATAGATTTTAAAAGGTTTAAAAATGATGAATTGATTAAATTATCAGAAAAAGACAAAAATAACTTTAGTAACTCCGTAAATTCTGTACATTATTTTTCAGTTTTACCGTTGGGTTTAAACGATAAAGCAGTAAATAAAAAGTTATTAGAATCAGTTACTATTAAAGGAAAAGAATACTATAAAATACAAGTAACTTTTAATGAAGAGGGTGGTGGAGACGATTTTGATGATGTTTTTATTTATTGGTTTGCAAAAGATACTTTTTACTTAGAGTATTTAGCGTATAAATATCATACAAATGGAGGTGGTGTTCGTTTTAGAGATGTAAAAAAAGAACAATTTATAAAAGGTGTTCGTTTTGTTGATTATAACAATTACAAACCTTTAGATAAAAACATTAATTTTAAAGAGATAGATAAATTATATGAGGATGATAAGCTAAAAAAATTATCAGAAATTGTATTGAACAATATAAAAATTAACTTTATTGATTAGATAAAATACTTAAGATTAATCAATCTTAAGTATTTTTGTTGATGTTGTTTTGTTTCTGAAAGATTTTTTTAAAGAAATCATATATAAGCTAGCATTATCATCATCGCTCATTGACTCATAAGCATCCATTTTTAATATTTTATTAGCAAATTGAGGAGTAGTATTACTATGACCAACAATTAATGTTATTTTTCCTGATGTGTTTTTTTGAAATTCATCATTAAACATATCTCTTGGATCGTAACTTAAAATTTCTAAATTTTTACTTTTTGCTGTTGGAGTAGCAGTTTGTTGAGTTCTGTTATAATTGGTTGAATAAACTGCATCCAAATCAATATCTTTAAAATAATTTTTCCAATTTTCAGCACGTTTCAATCCATCTTTATTCAAATTTGGATTTCTATTTGTTTTATCAGTTCTATCTTTTTCGGCATGACGAATTAAGTAATAAGTTGTAGTTGTTTCTTTAAAATTACAAGAACTAAGCATTGAAAGCGCAAAAACAAAAAGGAAAAAATATTTTTTCATCATAATTATATCATATTAAAGGGCGAATATACTTAAAAAACAAAAAGCGATGCTTTTTAAAACATCGCTTTTAATCAACTATAAAAACTAACTTCTAATTTTCTATTAAATCAGATTGATTTCTGAAAACTAGTTTATTATCAAAAGCATCTAACAAAATAATACTATCTGTAGTTACTTTACCTGCCAAAATTTCTTTAGATAACTGATTTAATACTTCTTTTTGAATAACACGTTTTACAGGACGTGCACCAAACTCAGGCTGATAACCTTTTATAGCTAAGTAATTAATAGCTTCATCGGTAGCATCAAAAGTGATGTTTTGTTCAGCAATCATCTTTTTAACGTTGTTCAATTGTATTTTTACAATTTGCTTAATATCATCTGTAGATAAAGGTGTAAACAAGGTAATATCATCAATTCTGTTAATAAATTCTGGTCTAACAGTTTGCTTTAATAAACCTAAAACTTCAACTTTTGCCAATTCCATGGCGGTGTAAATATCTCCTTTTAAGTTTTCGAATTTTTCTTGAATAATATGACTTCCCATGTTAGAGGTCATTATTATAATGGTATTTTTAAAATCTGCTACACGTCCTTTATTATCTGTAAGTCTTCCTTCATCTAAAACTTGTAAAAGCGTATTAAAAGTATCAGGGTGTGCCTTTTCAATTTCATCTAATAAAACCACAGAATACGGTTTTCTTCGAACAGCCTCTGTTAATTGCCCGCCTTCATCATAACCAACATAACCAGGAGGCGCGCCTACCAATCTACTTACTGAATGACGTTCTTGGTATTCGCTCATATCAATACGAGTCATGGCATTTTCATCATCAAATAAATAATCGGCCAAAGCTTTTGCTAACTCTGTTTTACCAACACCAGTGGTTCCTAAAAACAAGAAACTTCCAATAGGTTTATTCGGATTTTGTAACCCAGATCTAGAACGACGAACTGCATCCGAAACCGCTTCAATAGCTTCTTCTTGTCCTACAACTCGTTTGTGTAATTCGTTTTCTAATTTTAATAATTTTTCACGTTCAGATTGCAACATTTTTGTAACCGGAATCCCTGTCCACTTAGCAATAACTTCTGCAATATCATCGTAAGTAACTTCTTCTTTTATTAAAGAATTTTCGCTTTTACTAGCTAATATTTCTTGCTGATGTTCAAGAGCTTCTTGTGCTTCTTTAATTTTTCCGTATCGTAATTCAGCTACCTTTCCATAATCACCATTTCGTTCTGCTTTATCAGCTTCAATTTTATGGTTTTCAATATCGGTTTTTAATTGTTGAATTGCATCTACAACTGCTTTTTCTGATTTCCATTTGGCATTTATTTCGTTACGTTCTTCTTTAAAATTAGCAATGTCTGCATTTAAAGATTTTAATTTAACGGTGTCGTTTTCTCGTTTAATTGCTTCAATTTCAATCTCTAATTGCATTATTTTACGATCTAAAACGTCTAATTCTTCTGGTTTCGAATTAATTTCCATTCGTAATTTAGCAGCAGCTTCATCCATTAAATCGATTGCTTTATCTGGTAAAAAACGATTGGTAATATAACGTTGCGATAATTCAACAGCGCCAATAATTGCTTCATCTTTAATACGAACTTTATGATGCGTTTCGTACTTATCTTTAATTCCGCGAAGAATAGAAATAGCACTTTCGGTATCAGGCTCATCAACCATTACTTTTTGAAAACGACGCTCTAGCGCTTTATCTTTTTCAAAATATTTTTGATATTCATCTAAAGTTGTCGCTCCAATAGCACGTAATTCGCCACGAGCCAAAGCGGGTTTTAAAATATTAGCTGCATCCATAGCTCCTTGTCCGCCACCAGCACCCACCAAAGTGTGTATTTCATCAATAAATAAAACAATATCTCCTTCGGATGTAGTAACTTCTTTTATCACCGATTTTAAGCGTTCTTCAAATTCGCCTTTAAATTTTGCGCCTGCAATTAGTGCTCCCATATCTAAAGAATAAATTATTTTATCTTTTAAATTTTCTGGTACATCACCACGAATAATTCGGTGTGCTAACCCTTCGGCAATAGCAGTTTTACCAGTACCGGGTTCACCAACTAAAATGGGATTGTTTTTTGTTCTACGAGATAATATTTGTAGTAAACGACGAATTTCTTCATCTCGCCCAATTACAGGATCTAGTTTACCGTCTTGTGCTAATTTATTTAAATTATTAGCGTATTTATTTAATGAATTATAGGTTTCTTCGGCACTTTGCGAAGTAACTCGTTCGCCTTTTCTTAATTCATCAATTGCTGTTTTTAAGTTTTTTTCTGTAACTCCTTGATCTTTTAAAACTTGTGAAATTTGACTTTTAGATTTAAAAATAGCTAAAATTAAATGTTCGATAGAAACATATTCATCGTTCATTTTTTTAGCAATAATATTTGCTTCGTTTAAAGTTTTATTTGCTTCTCTCGAAAGCATTAATTCAGCACCAGAAACTTTAGAAAAACTATCTAATTGTTTCTCTAAAATTTGTTGAATAACATCAATATTAATGTTAAGTTTCTTTAATATAAATGGTAACACATTTTCATCAACCTTAAATAAAGCTTTAAAAATGTGCTCATTTTCTATTTGTTGATTCCCATTACTTTGCGCTAACTGTTGCGCTTGTTGTATGGTTTCTTGCGATTTTATTGTATAATTGTTAAAATTCATATTTGGTTATAATCAAAATAGATACCATATTTAAAAAGCGTCATTTTGTCTTTAAAAAAGGCGATTTAACTGACTTTTTGACTCACTGAAAGGTTTCTGAATTTAATTCGACATATCTTAAAAAATATTAAAATGGGAATATTTAATACAATATTTGGCAATAAAAAAATAGAAAATCAAGAAGAATCGTTTGTTAATTGGATTCCGTTAACTTCTTTAAATCAATTAGAAGAAATTAAGCAACAATCAGAAAAAGAAGCGATTGCTATTTTTAAACATTCTACAAGATGTGGTATAAGTAGTATGGTAATTAAACGGTTTGTAAGTAGTTTTGATACTTCTTTAAAAGATTTTAAAGTGTATTATCTTGATTTGTTATCATACAGAGAATTGTCTAACGAAATAGGGTACGATTTTCAAGTTATGCATCAGTCTCCGCAGCTTTTGGTAATTAAAAATAGGGTAGTGGTAGCACATGCTTCTCATTATGAGATTGCACAAATCGATTTAAGAAAGTTCTAAAAAAGACATCGTTTTTTATGGGAGTTCCTTAAATAGGTCGTATTTTTGCGTACTACAAAAAAGTATAAAATTGAGCGAGGAAACCACAACAACACAAGAAACTAAAGGGAAAAATTTATACGATTATCAAAAAGAAGCATTGTTCAAAATTTTTAAAAGTTTTGAAAACGCTCCTGAAAATTATCACCTATTATATCAATTACCAACTGGTGGAGGTAAAACAGTAATCTTCTCAGAAATTACACGTCAATATATAAAACACTATCAAAAAAAGGTGTTGATTATGACGCACCGTATCGAATTATGTAAGCAAACTGCTAAAATGCTTGGAGAATTTGGTGTTGAAAATAAAATTATTGATAGTAAGGCTAGTTTAGACGACCAAGGTCAATACGATTGTTTTGTAGCGATGGTTGAAACACTTAACAATCGTTTAAATGACGATATGTTAGATATTTCGGATGTTGGTTTGGTTATTATTGATGAAGCTCACTATAATTCATTTACAAAATTATTTAAGTTTTTTGATAAATCGTTTGTACTTGGTGTAACTGCAACACCATTAAGTTCGAATATTAAATTACCAATGAAAGATAATTATGATGATTTAATTGCTGGTGAAAGTATTGGTACTTTAATACAAAATGAATATTTAGCAAAAGCAAATGTGTTTTCATATAATGTTGGTTTAACTTCTTTAGAAATAGGTGCAAACGGAGATTATACCGTAAAATCATCAGAAGATTTATATACAAATACAGATATGTTATCTAAGCTTTTACAAGCTTATGAAGAGCGTGCTAAAGGCACAAAAACCTTAATTTTTAATAACGGTATTAACACATCATTACACGTGTATGATACCTTTAAAAAAGCAGGATATCCGATAGCGCACCTAGATAATACAAACACTAAAAAAGAACGTGATTTTATATTAAAGTGGTTTAACAAAACACCCAATGCAATTATTACTTCGGTAAGTATTTTAACTACCGGTTTTGATGAGCCATCAGTAAAATCAATTATTTTAAACAGAGCAACAAAATCGTTAACTCTTTATTACCAGATGATTGGTAGAGGGTCGCGTATTTTAAAAGGAAAATCTGAATTTAATGTAATTGATTTAGGAAATAACTTTCATCGTTTTGGTCCTTGGGGAGCTGATTTAGATTGGCATAAAATGTTTAGAGCACCAAATTTTTATTTAGATAATTTATTATCTGATGAAGAAATTGAAAATGACTTTAGATATGAATTACCTGCTGATGTAAAAGAAGAGTTTTCAAAATCTGAAGATTTATATTTTGATGTAAAAAAAGTATATATTGATACTATACAAGCAGGACAATCATCAAAAAAAGTATTAGAAAAATCAATAGAACATCACGCAAAAATTTGTATTGAAAACAGTGATGATGTTTTTGATGCTTTAATTTTAGCCAAAAAATTAGGTGGTGAAATTGATGATAGAATTCATCGATACTCTAAATGTATTTGTAAGAGTACACACAACTTTATTGATTGGTTGCAAGATGATTATAGAAAGAAATTAAATTCATATTTAAGAGCTAATTTTGATGAGATGTACGAAGATATTCATGGACATCCGCCACCTGAAGAAGAATAAAAAATAAAAAAAATCCATTTCAATTGAAATGGATTTTTTTATTCAATAATAGCAACAGCTCTTACTGGTGAGCCTGTTCCTCCTTTTATCTTTAAAGGAAGTCCAATAAATCGAAATCGACCTTTATCAATTAATTTATCTAAATTTATAAGGTTTTCATAATGTGTAAAATTCATATTTCCACAAATATGATGTACTTCTTTATTTGAAATACCCGAAACTCCGGGCGACATGGTTTCTACACCAAAAGCCGCAATTTGTTTATTTCCTAAAAAGGTAGCACATTCAGCTGTAATTCCAGTGCCATTTTTCCAATTTTCACTATCAAAATATTTTTGATAGTGATTGGTACAAAATAATACAGTATCTCCTTTTTTTATTGTTACTTTTTGTTTTTTGCAAGCTTCAATAACTTCATCCGAAGAAATTAGCTCCTTTAACTTTTTATACCTAAAATCTAAACAAATTCCGGCTGTATAAAACATAGATAATGGCATTTTATCTATAGATTTTCCCACATGTTTTTTCTCCATATGATTAATAGCATCTACATGTGTGCCCGTATGCTCACCAAGTTCAAGTTTATGAACAGCAGGCGTTTTTATTGTAGGGTTTTTAATGCCATCCCATTCTTCATGAGAGTTATGAACGGATATTTTTACCTGTGGTAAATCTTTAAACACAGGCATACCTTGATAAATTTCTTGACTTAAATCTATTATTTGTGTCATCTAAAAAATAATTCCTCTAAAAATAATTTTAGAGGAATTTTAGGTTATAAATTTTTAATTATTTTTTTATTCAATCGCTGGTAAAACTTTACCAACACATTCACCAAAACCAATACGAACTTCGTCGTTTTGAGAATATCCTCTCATAATAACAGTATCGTGATCGTTAATAAATTTACGTTCAGATCCGTCATTCATTTTTATAGGATTTTGTCCTCTCCAAGTTAATTCTAACATCGAACCAAAACTATCTTTTGTTGGTCCAGAAATAGTACCAGAACCCATCATATCTCCAGCATTTACAGGACATCCATTTACGGTATGATGTGCTAATTGCTGCGCCATCGTCCAATACATATACTTAAAGTTCGAGTTACAAACCACAGTTTCTTCTTTCCCTTCTGGCTGAATTGCCATTTGTAAGTTAATATCTAAACTATCTTTCCCTTCTTTTTTCAGATAAGGTAAAGGTTCGTGTACTTGCTTTGGGTTATCAACTCTAAAAGGTTGTAAAGCATCTAAAGTAACAATCCAAGGAGAAATTGTTGAAGCAAAGTTTTTACCTAAAAAAGGCCCTAAAGGTACATATTCCCAAGCTTGAATGTCACGTGCAGACCAGTCATTAAATAATACCAATCCGAAAATATATTCATCTGCATCTTCAATCGGAATTCTATCTCCTAAATCATTTGCAACAGTAGTTATAAAAGCCATTTCTAGTTCAAAATCTAATAATTTTGAAGGACCAAAATTAGGTGTTGTACTTCCTTCACTAGGTCTTTGTTGCCCAACAGGACGACGAACTGGAGTTCCTGAAGGAATGATAGATGAACTTCTACCATGGTAACCAATTGGTATGTGTAACCAGTTTGGTAATAATGCATTTTCTGGATCACGGAATAATGAACCTACATTGGTAGCGTGCTCTTTACTAGCGTAAAAATCGGTGTAATCACCAACAGAAACAGGAAGTTGCATTTCAACTTCATCCATTCTAAATATTATTTTGTCTTTATGTTCTGCATTGTCACGTAATTTACCATTAGTAACATCAAAAATATCAGCAATTTTATTACGAACTAAACGCCAAGTTTTGCGTCCGTCAGCAATAAAATCATTTAAAGTATCTTGTAAAAAAATATCATCCGTTAAAGGGATTCCTTCAAAATACCCTAATTGGTGTAAAGCGCCTAAATCAATAGCAAAATCACCAATTCTTGTACCAATTGTTATAATGTCATCTTTCGTAATAAATACTCCGAAAGGAATATTTTGTATCGGAAAATCAGAGTTTTTATCAACAGTTAACCAAGATTTTCTATTAGGATTATTTGCAGTTATTTTCATTGAAGTTGTAGTGTTTAATTTTACATCAAACCTACATATTTTTTTCAATTAAATCCACCTTGAAAGAAAAAAAAGCTTAAAAAAGTGTAAAATTTCTTAAGATTATGGCAGTGATTATTTTATTAAAAATAAGATAAGAAATGCATAAAAAATAATTAATAAAATTTAGTACTTTTGGTTGCTTATTTAACAACACACAAGATGCAAAAAGATCATCAAATATTCGATTTAATTCAAGAAGAAAAAGAACGTCAACTAAACGGTTTAGAATTGATTGCTTCTGAAAACTTTGTAAGCGACCAAGTTATGGAAGCTCAAGGCTCAATTTTAACTAATAAATATGCTGAAGGATATCCTGGTAAACGTTATTACGGTGGATGTGAAGTGGTAGATATTGTTGAGCAAATAGCTATTGATAGAGCAAAAGAATTATTTGGCGCTGAATATGTAAATGTACAACCACACTCTGGTTCGCAAGCAAATACAGCTGTTTTTGCAGCGTGTTTAAAGCCTGGAGATACTATTTTAGGATTTGATTTATCTCACGGAGGACATTTAACACACGGATCTCCTGTAAATTTTTCAGGTAAATTATACAATCCAGTTTTTTATGGAGTTGATAAAGCTACCGGGAAAATTGATTATAATCACTTAGAACAACAAGCAAAAGAACACAAACCAAAATTAATTATTGCAGGAGCTTCGGCTTATTCTCGCGATATGGATTTTGAAAAGTTTAGAGAAATTGCCGATAGCGTTGGTGCTATTTTAATGGCAGATATTTCGCACCCTGCTGGTTTAATAGCAAAGGGGATTTTATCAGACCCGTTACCACACTGTCATATTGTAACTACTACAACGCATAAAACGTTGCGTGGACCACGTGGTGGAATGATTATGATTGGTAAAGATTTTGAAAATCCGTTTGGATTAAAATTAAAATCAGGAAAATTAAAGAAAATGTCAACTTTGATTAATTCTGCGGTTTTTCCTGGAAATCAAGGTGGGGCCATTAGAACACGTTATTGCAGCAAAAGCAGTTGCTTTTGGTGAAGCTTTAACGGATGAGTTTTTAGAATATCAAATTCAAGTAAAAGAAAACGCGCAAGCAATGGCAAAAGCTTTTGTAGCGAAAGGGTACGATATTATTTCTGGAGGAACAGACAATCACTGTATGTTAATTGATTTACGTAATAAAAATCTTACGGGTAAAGAAGGAGAAGAAGCTTTAGGAAAAGCTGATATTACGGTAAACAAAAACATGGTTCCTTTCGATACTCAAAGTCCGTTTGTAACTTCAGGGATTCGTGTAGGTACTGCCGCAGTTACTACGCGTGGTTTAGTTGAAGAAGATATGGAAGTTGTTGTTGATTTAATTGACGAAGCTTTAATGAATACAACTAACGACGAAGTTTTAAAACAAGTAGGAGAGAAGGTATTTGAATTAATGCACCAAAGAAGATTATTTATTATGTAAAATCACCTAGTGATTTTTTAATATAAAAAAGACTACTTGTAAAACAGGTAGTCTTTTTTTGTATGCTATTTTTAATGATTTTTACTCGTTATCTTGTGCGCGTTCTATAATTTTTTGTGGTAATGCCTTTTTAGCTTTGGCACCCATTTTCTTTAGCTTTTCTACACTTGTAATAAGGTTTCCTCTACCATCAACCAATTTATTCATGGCGCTATTGTAATCTGCTTTTGAGGCATCAATTTTTTTTCCTATTCCAATTAAATCTTGTAATAAACCTTCAAATTTATCGTATAAAGCACCCGCTTGTCTTGCAATTTCTAAAGCATTTCGTTGTTGTTTTTCATTATTCCACATTGTATCAATAGTACGTAAAGTAGCTAATAAAGTAGTTGGAGTTACAATAACAATATTTTTTTCGAAAGCTTTGTTGTAAAGAGTGTTATCTTGATTTAAAGCAACGGCAAATGCAGGTTCTATAGGTACAAAAAGTAATACAAAATCGGGAGATTCAATTTTATAAATATCTTCATATTTTTTTTCTGATAATTGCTCTACATGACGTTTTAACGAATTAACATGCTCTTTTAAAAAGCGCTCTCTATCTAAATCGTCATCAGTATTTACATATTGTTCGTATGCGGTTAAAGAAACTTTCGAATCAACAACCATTTTTTTGTTGTCAGGTAAATGAATAACAACATCAGGTAAAATTCGTTTACCTTCATCATTTGTAAAAGATTGTTGTACAAAATATTCTCTATCTTTTTCCAATCCAGATTTTTCTAAAACACGTTCTAAAACCAATTCACCCCAGTTTCCTTGAGTTTTACTATCGCCTTTTAATGCTTTTGTTAAATTGATGGTTTCTTTACTCATTTGTAAATTCATTTCTTTTAAACCAACAATTTGCTGGCGTAAAGCCGAATGATAATCAATACTTTCTTTGTGCGTTTTATCTACCTTATCTTCAAAAGTTTTAATTTTTTCTTGAAGCGGATTTAAGATGTTTTTTATGTTTTCTTTATTTTGCTCTGTAAATTTATTCGATTTTTCATCCAAAATTTTATTCGCTAAGTTTTCAAACTCTTTGGTGAATTTATCTTGTAGTTTTTCAACCTCTTCTTTATTTTCATTAAGTTTTAATTGAAGGTTTTTAAGTTCCTCATTTTTTCTAGCTAATTCAATACTCGAAAATTCTTTTTCTCTACGAACCTCTTCCGTTTCTTTAGCTTGATTTTCTATCCGAAGTAATAAATCTTCTTTTTGTTGTGCAAAAACTTTTTCTTTTTCTATTTTTTGAGCTTCTAAATTTGCAATGTTAATTTGTTGGGTTGTTAATTCTTTTTCAGAATTAGTAATTAAATCTTTCATCTTTAATTTTGATAAAAGATTTCCAATCACAAAACCAATAATTAAGGTAACTAAGGCTATTAAGCCAATTAAAATAGGTGTATTCATTCAGTTTACATATGTTAAAAACGAAACAAATATAGGGTAAGATGAGTTAATTTTATTTGATTTCAGAGTAGAAAATCGTAAATTTGATGTTTATAATAATAAGATGATATCTAAATTTATATTTACTACAATTTTAGGATGGAAATTAGTAGGGAACTACCCTAAAGATTTAAAAAAGTTCATCCTTATTGGTGCTCCACATACAAGTTGGAAAGATTTTCCGATAGCAATATTAGCGAGAAATGTTTGGGGAATTAAGATTAATTTTATTGGGAAAAAATCATTATTTAAACCTCCTTTTGGTTTTATTTTTAAAAGTTTAGGAGGAACTCCTATTGATAGAAGTAAATCGACAAACAAAGTAGATTCTATTATTTCTTTGTTTAATGAAAATGAACAATTTAGATTAGCTTTATCTCCCGAAGGGACAAGGAAAAAGGTAAATGAATGGAAAACAGGATTTTATTATATTGCTAAAGGTGCAAAAGTACCTATTATTATGCTGGCTTTTGATTTTGGTAATAAGCAAATAAAATTAGCAGAACCATACTATACTACAGATGATAAAAAGAAAGATTTTAATACTTTTTATGATTTTTACAGAGGTATAAAAGGTGCAATACCCGAGTTATCTGAAGCTCCTGATAGAATTATATAATTAATAAAGTTAATTCGTCATTTTTCGCTTAAAGTCTGATTATCTTTGCAAAAAAATATTTTTTATGCCAAAACAATTTTCAGATTTAGGAATTAATCAAAAACTACAAGATAGCTTAGCTAATTTAAGTATAACTGTACCTACAGCTATACAAGAAAAAGCAATTCCTGTTATTCTAAATCAAAAAGAAGATATTGTTGTTTTAGCAAAAACAGGAACAGGTAAAACCGCTACTTTTGGTTTACCTTTATTACAATTAATAGACGCGACAACACAAAAAGTACAAGCAATTGTATTAGCACCAACAAGAGAGTTAGGGCAACAGATATATAATAATTTAAGCTCTTTTATTGATGGAGACACAGCTGTATCAATAGCTTTAGTTACTGGAGGTATACCTGTAAAATCGCAAATAGAACGTTTAGAAGAAACTACACATATTATTGTTGCAACTCCAGGTCGTTTAGCTGATTTAGTTGAACGAAATGCTGTTGATATTAAAGAAATTTCGTACTTCATTTTAGATGAAGCCGATGAAATGGTGAGTGCTTTAAAGGATGATTTAGATAGTATTATTAAAGTAATCCCTAAAAAAAGAAGAACTTTATTGTTTACCGCTACCATGCCTGGAGCAATAAAACAATTAATTCAAAATTACATGTCTAAACACGTAGTACAGCTTGAAGCTAATATGACTACCAAAGGACATGAGGGAATTGACCATCAATATGTAGTTGTAGCACCTATTGAAAAGTTAGAGGTGTTACTTCACTTTTTAAATTCTAAAGAAGGTGAGCGAGGTATTATATTTTGTAAAACTAAGGCTGCTGTTAATAAATTAGCTAAAAATTTAGCTAAAAATAAATTTTCATCAGGAGCTATTCATGGTAGTTTAACCCAAGGAATTCGTGACCGAATTATGGGACAATTTAGAGAAGGTTATATTGATATTTTGGTAGCAACCGATTTAGCCGCTCGTGGTATTGATGTAAAAGATGTTTCGTATGTTGTAAACTATCATTTACCAGATACTTATGATGCTTACGTTCATAGAAGCGGACGTACAGCGAGGGCAGGAGCAACCGGACTTTCTTTAACTGTTTTACAGCAAGAAGAAGTTGAAGATATTACTGACTTTGAAGAAGAGTTAGGGATTACTTTTAAACAGTTTAAAAAAGCTGACGCCAAAAGTATTGAAGAAAATAACGGATTGGTTTGGGCTAAAAAAATATTTAAAACCAAACCTAATCGTAATGTTTCAGAAGATTTTAAAGCTAAAATAAAAACAATATTTCATCATTTAACAAAAGAGGAGTTGGTAGATAAAATAGTAGCCAATTATTTAGCTGAAAATAATAGTGAAAAACAACAAAAAGCTAGCAACAAAAAATAGTAAAATAGCTAGGTTTATTTTAAATTGAATTTTTTATGTAAAAAAAGCATAAAAAATAAAATAAATAACGTATTTTACAATATATTGGAAATATTGATGGTTTTTGATAAAAAACATCTTCAATACAAAAAAAAGAATACACTAAAATAATATATTAATTAATCTTATGGCAAAATCTCAGCAATCATTTAACAAAAATGAAAAAGAGAAAAAGCGTTTAAAAAAACGTGAAGATAAACGAAAAAAAATGGAAGCTCGTAAAGCTGACATAAAAGAAAATGGTAAAACAGGAATTGAATTTGCATATACTGATGCTTATGGAAATTTAACTTCTACACCTCCAGATCCGGAGCAAAAAGTAGAGATAAATTTAGAAGACATTCAAGTAAGTGTTCCTAAAACTTTAGAAGGAGATAAAGAAGCTTTTGATCCTGTAAGAAAAGGAACTGTTTCTTTTTTCGATTCATCTAAAGGATTTGGTTTTATTGTTGATTCTGAAGATCAACAAAAATATTTTACACACGTAAGTGGTATTATAGATCAAATAACAGAAAACGACAAAGTAACTTTTGAACTTGAAAAAGGGATGAAAGGTATGAATGCTGTAAAAGTAACTTTAGCTTAATGCGTTAGGTTTATCAAATAAAAAAAGCGACCTATTTAAATAGGTCGCTTTTTTTGATAATTAATTATTTAATAAGCCATTTTAACAATTTCGGTAACTTTTTCTGGCGACAAACTTTGATGTTCACCTAAACCTAACCATCCTCTTTTTGTAAAACGTTCTGCTATTTTATCAGCAGTTCCTTCATAATTTTTAGTATAATCAGACAATTTGGTGTCAATACCTAACTCGTGAAAAAAGTTAATCGTTTTTTCTATGGCAGCTTGTGCTTTATCATCAACAGTTCCGTTTGTTATATTCCAAACTCGTTCGCCATATTGTGCTAATTTTTCTTTTTTAGTTTCAAAATTAAACTTGTAATGACTTGGAGTAATTATAGCCAATGTACGCGCATGATCTATACCAAATAAAGCTGTTAATTCGTGCCCTATTGCATGAATAGCCCAATCTGTAGGAACTCCTTTTTGTATCAATCCGTTTAAAGCCATGGTACAACTCCACATAAAGTTAGATGCAGCTTTATAATCGGTAGGGTCTTTTAAAATTTTAGGGGCAATTTCTATTAATGTTTGTAAAATGCTTTCAGCAAAACGATCTTGTAAAAAAGCTTCTACAGGATAGGTCATATACTGTTCTAAAACATGTGTAAAAGCATCAGTTAATCCATTTGCTAATTGACGCTTTGGAATAGAGGCTATAACTTGAGGATCTAATACCGAAAATTGAGGAAACAATCCCGGACCGCCCATTGCAAGCTTTTCTTTAGTTTCTTTTCTTGTAATCACAGCACCAGAATTCATTTCAGATCCTGTTGCGGGTAGTGTTAAAACGGTACCAAATGGCATTCCGTTTTCTGTTCTAATATTTTCAGATAAAATATTCCAAGGAGTTTCACCTTTGTAAACAGCAGCAGCAGATAAAAACTTAGTTCCATCAATTACAGAACCGCCACCAACAGCTAATAAATACGTTATTTTTTCGTCTTTAATAACCTTTAAAGCTTTTAGTAAAGTTGCATATTCCGGATTTGCAGGAACACCTCCAAATTCAATCACTTCTAAATCAGCTAAAGCCGCTTTTACTTGTTCGTAAATTCCATTTTTTTTAATGCTACCACCACCATAAATTAATAATACTTTGGCGTTTTTAGGAATTTCATTTTTTATATTCGGAATGGTATTTTTTCCAAAAATTATTTTTGTCGGATTTTTAAAATCAAAATTATTCATTGTTTTATTTTTAAGGATAAAATAATTGATTACTCTATAACGGTTACTAAATCTTCCATCGGCTTTCTTACTTTTACTAAGTTTACCAACCAATCTTTATCTTCTTGCCTATAACCTACAGGTAGTAAAACGGCGCTTCTTAACCCTTTTTCGCGTAATCCTAAAATTGTATCAACCGCAGCAGGATCAAAACCTTCAATAGGCGTTGCATCAACACCCTCATAAGCAGCAGCTATAATTGCTTGCGAAAAAGCAATATATGCTTGTTTAGCAGCGTGGTTAAAGTTTTCTTCAGCATCTTTTTGTGGGTATGCACTTAATAACATTTGACGGTAGTTTTCCCAACCTTCGTTTTTAAAACCTCTTATTTCGTTTGTTAAATCAAACATATAATTAATTCGGTCTTCGGTATAAGTATCCCAAGCAGCAAAAACAAGTAGATGAGAACAATCGGTTATTACTGATTGATTCCATGCAATAGGTTTTATTTGCTCTTTAATTTCTTGGTTTTTTACTACAAAAATTTCAAAAGGCTGTAAACCACTTGAAGTAGGAGCAAGTCGTGCAGCTTCTAAAATCCTTTCAATTTTATCTTCTGATACTTTTTTACCACTCATTGCCTTTGCAGCATATCTCCATTTTAATTTGTCTAATAATTCCATTTTATCAATTTTAATTTTATTTATTTTTTTGAAATATTTTTTATTTCGTTTGATGAAATAATTGTTTGATTACTCTTAAAATCATTGGCTAAATTTAACATTGCCTGCGCTATATTTTCAGCATCAATAATTTTATATTGTTTTAATTTACCAATAAATAAAGGTTGAATGATATTAAAAACAATTAATCCTATTTTTTCTAAAACCCTACGCTCTTTACGTTTTCCTCCAATTAAAGAAGGTCTTAATATAAAAGTGTTTTTAATTTTTTGATGTAAAACACTTTGTTCCATTTCACCTTTTGTTTTATTGTAAAAAACACTACTTTTTGTATTTGCACCCAATGCAGAAACTACTAAAAATGTATGGATATTGTTTTCTTTTGATAGTTTAGCTGCTGTTACAGGAATGCCAAAATCTATTTGTTTATAGGCATTTTTATCAGGTGTTTTTTTTGCTGTTGTACCAATACAACAATATACTTCATCAGCAGTAAAATCGGTTTTAAATTGCTTTAAATTTAAAATATCTCCTATAAATTGAGTTACCTTATTGGGTAAGTGTTTAATTTTAGTACGTGAAAATAATTTAATGCTTTCATAGCGATCATCTTCTATCAGTTTATGAAGAAGGCTATTTCCTGTTAATCCTGTTGCGCCTAATATAATAGCCGTTTTTTTCATTTTCTTTTTAATTTTTTATACTATTCCAAGCTGCTTGGTATGCTTCTTTTAAGTGTGATTCATCTAAGATAAACGCACCTCTTTTTTGTGAAATGATTAAAAATGACAAAGGATTAATAGCATAAGCATATAATAAATAATCAGATATTGGTTTTATTATGCCCTCGTTTTTTCCTCGTTGCCAAAGGTCGAGTAGGGGTTGTAAGTGTTTAATTCCTTCTTGTCTGCTTTGTTCATCAATCATAGGTGTATTATCACATTGTGCTAAAAACATTGCATTATCACATTCATTCAACTTAAAATCAGCAATTCGTTGCCAAATCAATTTAAATCCATCTTCTACCGCTAATTTTTCATCATAATTTGTAAAAACGTAATTTGTATATTGAGTTTTTACTTCAATATAAGTTTGGTTTACTAAATCTTGTTTATTATTAAAATACAAATAGATTGTAGCTGGAGATACATTGGCCATTTTTGCTATTTTACTCATTGGTGTAGCATGAAACCCGTTATTGTTCACCAATTCTACCGTTGCTTTTATCAATGCATTTCGTTTATCTATACTTTTTTGAAGTTTAGCCATAACTATTTAATTATAGTGCAAAGTTATAATAAAAATGAATGTTCATTCTTTTTTTGTGAAATCTTTATGAATAAAAAAAAGCATTGATTATTAAATCAATGCTTTTATGTATAAAATAGGAGGTATCTATTATTTTTTCTTTTTAGCAAACGGATCAATAGAAAACCCTATTTGAAAATATCCTGTAGCATCTTGCTTGTTCTTATAAATATAGTCATTTGATGGTTCTCCTTTTTTGGTTAAACGATTACTAATAAAGTTTTGCAATCCTCCTTGAAAAGTTCCTATTAAAAAGTCATTAAATCTGTGTTCGTAAATAACTCCTGATTTTAATTCTAGTTGACTGTATTCATAAGTGTTATTGTATGCAGGCGTATTATCTACATCTACATAAAAACCAGAATTACCGAACGTACTACCTACAGAAAATCGTCCGTTCTCACCAACAAATCGTCTAAATAATAAACGCTGAGGGAGTATAAAATCTAATTCCCATTTAGAATTTTTAAATTTATGATTAAAAGAAAAAGTAGGCGCAAAAGGTATTTGCGCTGTTGGATCAATAAAAACAATATTACCAAGTGTAATTGTAGTACTAGCAGTTTTTTTCATTATAAGAGTAAAACCCATCATCCCTTTAATTCTTTCAAAGCCATTATTACTTCCATCAACAATTAAAGAAGCATTGTAAATTACTGGTAACGTAAATAATTTAGCAAAATAAGTAGCACTTACTGCTGTAGAAAAATTATGAAAGCTTGCTGTTCCGTTTTCTTCAAAAATTACAGGTTTTGTAGCATCAACTTTTTCAAATTCGAATCTGTTTAGTTGATAGTTTAACGAACCTGTAACATTCAACCTTCTGTTATTAGAGGCATATAAAGGCATATTAACCGCAGCTTTAAAGGTTTCTTGTTTGGTTATTTTACTATCATTAAAGTTTAATTCTAATAATTCTGAATCAAAATCTCTAGATAAGGATTGTCCGTATTCAAAATTTAACAAACGCATGTTCGGAAATTTTTCTTTAATACTTAAGGTTGTTCTTTTTTGTAAATCGGCCTTTTTCTCTTGAGCATTTACAATTATAGTGGTAAAAAAAACAATTGCTATTAGTTTAACTTTATTCATTATTTAGTGCTTTGTTACGTTGTTTTTTAATTGATTTATTTGTTCATTTTGAAATACCATTGTTCTATGCGGAAAAGGAATTTCTACACCTTCTTTGTCAAATCTTTTTTTAATGCTTTCATATAAATCACATTTCATTGCAAAAGCATCGCTAAAAGAGGCAGCCCAAGCCCAAGCTCGTAAACCAACATCAGAATCGTTTAGTCCAATTACCTTTACAATCACTTTATCAATATTATTAAGCTTGTCTAATTTAGTACGTGTGTCAATTAAATTTGGATGATTTTCGCATTCTTCTCTAATAATTTTTTTAGCCAAATCAATATCACTGTTATAAGAAATCCCTATTTCAATCCATTGGCAACATACACGTTCTCCTAAATCGTAATTAATTAGTTTTTCTTTATTAATTACGGCATTAGGAATAACAATCATTTTATTTTCATAATTTTTTATAACTGTATGTCGTAGGGTAATATCGGTAACAGTTCCCACCATTGTTTCATCTAACTTAATTACATCACCTATTTTAAATGGCTTAAAAGAAATAATAAATACACCACCCACAAGATTTGCTAAAGCTTCTTGCGATGCAACCCCTGCAATTACAGCTAAAACACCAGCACCACCTAAAGCGGTTTGTGCAATTCCTTTTAAAGAAGGAAAGGCAAGTAATATTAACAAACCTCCTGTAAAATAAACACTTACAATAGCAATGTATCTTAAAAATTTAAAACTAGTAGGATCTTCACTTGCTTTTGTTTTTTTATGAATAGCTCTTGTAAACCATGTTTTTACAATTGATGCAGTTACAATTGTTATTACAGCAACGATACCTATATAAAAGACTAAATAAAAATTTTGGGTAGCAATTTTATAATTTTTCTTATCAATAAATATAAAAGCTAAAGCTATAACTCCTAAAACAAACCATAATGTATTTAGTATTTTTTGAGTTAAATGAATGGTTGATGGCCTTTCATTTGGATATTTTTCTCGTGCTTTTTTTTCTAAAAAAGTGTGAAGTAACTTTGTTAAAAAACGCAAAATTAAAACAACTGATATTACAATTATTGCATATATAATGACTTGTTTATTTGTTGCCCAAAAATTTTCTAAGTAATTCATTAAATTTTCTTTATTGTAAAAGTGTTTTGTTTATAGATAACAAATATATACAATGATAATGGCTTTTATTTAATCATACAATTCTTATTAAAAAAAACCGAATATTCATAGCCGTTTTTTTAAGTTTTATAAGTTATATTTGATTATAAAAAAATTGCTAGTCAACCTTATTTTTTACTTTTGATAAAAAAAATATTTATAACAGGATTATTAATTATTACTTCGAAAATTAGTTTTTCTCAAGAAAAACTTAATTTTCAAGGGCAATTATCAGCAATAACAAGCTTTAGTCCCGATAATGAATTAGATTGGTTTGTTGGAGCTCGTTATATACCCCAAACATCATTTCAATTTAATATCGACTCTGTTAAAACATTAGATTTTGAAGTTGCTGCAAACATAGCAACTACGGCTTCATTTCATCCATTTAATGCCTCAAAAACAACTACAGATGTTGATCCATATCGTATTTGGGCGAGATATTCTAAAAATCAATTTGAAATTAGAGCGGGACTTCAAAAAATAGATTTTGGAGTAGCAACCTTATTACGACCTTTACAATGGTTTAATCAAATAGATCCAAGAGATCCGTTACAATTAACAAACGGTGTTTACGGTGTTTTAGCCCGATATTATTTTTTAAATAACGCAAATATTTGGCTTTGGGGATTGTATGGTAATGATAAAACAAGAGGTTTTGATGTTTTAAAATCTGCGGATGATGAGCCTGAGTTTGGTGGAAGGTTACAGTTACCTATACCAAAAGGAGAAATAGGATTCTCTTATCATCATAGAACAATTAACGACAATACTGTTACTTCAACCAATAGTTTATCAGAAAATAAATACGGAATAGATGCTAAATGGGATGTTACAGTAGGCTTATGGTTAGAAGCAACTTATAGTAAAAAAAATAAAAACATAGGTTTATTAACTCATCAAACCTTACTAAATATTGGTACCGACTATACTTTTGGTGTTGGTAACGGATTAAATGTTGTTGCAGAACATTTAATAACTTCGTTTGATGAAAAAGCCTATACCTTTAATAATAATCAAAATACGACGGCATTATCCGCAAATTATCCGTTAGGTTTTTTTGATACCATTAGCGCCATGTATTATTATAATTGGAGCTCTAAAGACAGTACTGTTTTTATTAACTTTGAGCATCAATTTGAAAAATTTTCAGGATACGTAATGGCATATTACAATCCTAAAACGCAACAAAATATACAAACAAACGATTTAACAACTAGTTTTTCAGGACCAGGAATACGTTTAATGCTAGTTTATAACCATTAAAAAAGTAAAACCTATGAGCAATACAATTATTAATTTAACCGATGTAACAAAACGATTTAAAGTTGGAGATGGTGAGTTTACAGCGTTAAAAAACATTAATCTTAACTTTAAAAAAGGTGAATTTGCGGGTTTTGTAGGACCAAGTGGATCTGGTAAAACAACACTGTTAAATATTATTGGTTCTTTAGATACGCCTACTGAAGGACAAGCTTTGGTAATGGAAAAAGACATCGCAAAACTATCTCACTCAGAGTCTGCTTTATTGCGAAATCATCATATTGGTTTTATTTTTCAGGTATATAATTTATTGCCTGTTTATACTGTTTTTGAAAATGTAGAATTTGCACTATTACTTCAAAATTACACAAAAGCTGAACGATATAAAATGGTTATGGAAGCTTTAGATTGGGTAGGTTTAACCGATTTAGCAAATAAAAAACCAGACAGAATTTCTGGAGGTGAAGGGCAACGTGTTGCTATTGCAAGAGCCATGGTAAAACGACCAGAAATATTAATTGCTGATGAACCTACAGCAAATTTAGATGCCGAAAATGCTCATATTATTTTAAAAATGATGAAACAGTTAAATGAAGAATTAAACACCACATTTTTGTTTTCTACACACGATGAAAAGGTAATGAATTACATGGAGCGAATTGTGTATTTAAGAGATGGTGAGGTAGAAAATGATAGAATAATTGTTGCCAAAAAATACCAATAGTTATGAAACTAGCTTTACAATTAGCCTATAAAAATTTAATTGGTGCCGGTTTACGAACTTGGCTAAACGTAGCTGTACTTTCTTTTGCCTTTGTAATTATTATCTTTTTTAATGGTTTAATGGATGGGTGGAATTTACAAGCAAAAACAGATTCTGTTGCTTGGGAATATGGTTACGGGCAATTAAGAAACAACGATTACGATCCTTATGATCCATTTACTTTACAAGACGGTCACGCGGTAATTCCTAAAGGCATAAATGAAATTACGCCTATATTAATACAACAAGGAACTATTTATCCTGACGGAAGAATGGTATCTGTTTTAATTAAAGGAATTCCTAAAAATCAAGAAATAGTAAAAATTCCTACAGCAGCTTTTAAAAACAGTACCGCTAAAATTCCGGCAATTATAGGTAAACGAATGGCATCTGCAGCAAATTTAAAAGCAGGTGACGAAATTTTATTACGCTGGCGCGATAAGAACGGAACTTTTGATGCTTCAAAAATTACTGTCGTGGCTATTTTTGATAATGATTTAGCTACAGTAGATAGTGGGCAAATTTGGGTACCAATAAATACTCTTTGGAATATTTCAGGATTACAAAACCATGCTACAATTGCAATTGCAAACGAAAAATATATACATACACCTATTGATGGATGGAATTTTGAAAGCCAAAAATCATTACTTCAAAACATTGAAGATATTGTTGGGATGAAAAAAATAAGTATGGCAATAATGTATTTACTATTATTAGCAATTGCTTTATTAGCCATTTTTGACACACAAGTTTTATCAATTTTTAGAAGACAAAAAGAAATAGGAACCTACATCGCCTTAGGTATGACACGCTTACAAGTTGTACGATTATTTACTGTAGAAGGTAGTTTATATAGTATTTTAGCAATGATTGTAGGTTGCATTTATGGTATTCCGTTGTTTGTTTATTTTAATAAAATAGGTATTAGTATGCCAACCGCATCTCAAGATATGGGAATTGCACTTGCAGATACGATATATCCTGTTTTTGGAGTTCAATTAATTGTTATAACTATTTTATTAGTAGTAATTTCGGCAACAATTGTAAGTTATATGCCTGCAAAAAAAATAGCAAGAATGAATCCAGTATTAGCTTTAAAAGGAAAATTACAATGATAGAATTTTTATTAAAAGGAATTTTACGAGACAAAAGCAGAAGCTTGCTTCCTGTAATCATTACCTCGATAGGTGTTGCTTTAACGGTGCTTTTAAGTGCTTATATGAACGGTGCTTTTGGTGATATGATAGATCAAAATGCACGTTTTGAAACAGGACATGTAAAAATAATGACTCAGGCTTATGCCGAAAATAAAGATCAGATTCCGAATGATTTATCTTTATTAGAAGCTTCTAAATGGATAGATACTTTACAGGCAGAATACAAAGATATGCAATGGGTTCAGCGAATTAAATTTGGTGGATTAATTGATGTGCCAGATGCAAACGGAAACACTAGAGCACAAGGACCAACCACAGGAATGGCGTTGGAGTTGTTTAATACAAAAAGTAACGAAAATCAACGAATGAATATAGAAACTTCGTTGGTTACAGGAAGTTTACCTAAAAAAGCAGGAGAAGCAATTATAGGTCATGATTTTTCTGAAAAATTAAATTTAAAAATAGGGGACGAGGTTACTTTTTTCGGTTCAACAATGAACGGAAGTATGACCTTCAAATCTTTTAAAATTAGTGGAACAATCCGTTTTGGAACTCCTGCAATGGATAAAGGAGCATTAATTGTTGATATTTCAGATGCACAATTAATGTTGGATATGGAAAATGCTACTGGAGAAATTTTAGGATTTTTAAACAGTGGTGTTTATGACCACGGTGAAGTTTTAAAAAAAGTAACAAATTTTAATCAACTTCATAAAACTTCGGATGAATTTTCGCCAATAATGTTTGCTCTGCGTGATCAAAATAATTTAGCAGGGATGATGGATTATGCCGATTCAATATCTGCTTTAATTATTTTTATATTTATTTTAGCAATGTCTATTGTACTTTGGAACACCGGATTGTTAGGTGGATTAAGACGTTATCAAGAATTTGGAATACGTTTAGCACTTGGTGAAGCAAAATCTAAAATTTACGGATCAATGGTGTTAGAATCTGTTTTAATTGGAATTATTGGCTCGTTATTTGGTACATTAATAGGGTTAGCTTTTGCTTATTATATGCAAATTGTAGGAATGGATATTAGTAGTTATTTAGAAAATTCATCTATGATAATGCCTTCAGTTTTAAGAGCTAAAGTTACTCCAAATTTATTTTATATAGGATTTATCCCTGGTGTTTTAGCGATGACTTTTGGTACCATGTTAGCAGGAATTGGTATTTATAAAAGAAAAACTGCAAACTTATTTAAAGAATTAGAAGTATAAAATTATCGAAATGAAAAAACTTATATATTTATTCCTAATTGCAAGTCTTAATTTTATTGCAAGTAGCGTAGAGGCTCAAAAATTAACCGCTGAGGATATTATTATCAAAGTAGATGAAAATATGAGTGCTGATACTCAAGTTGCGGCAACAACAATGATAATTCACGGTAAAAGAGGCAGCAGAAAAGTTACATCAAAAGGATATAGTGAAGGAGATAAAAAATCTTTTTCAGAATATTTATCGCCTGCGCGCGAAAAAGGAACAAAAATGTTAAAATTAGAAGATCGACTTTGGATTTATTCTCCATCAACAGATAGAACCATACAATTATCGGGGCATATGTTACGACAATCTTTAATGGGGTCTGACTTGTCGTATGAAGATATGATGGAAGATAGAAAGTTAACTGATATTTATAATTCGACCATTATTGCAACAGAAAATATTGATGGCAGAAAAACCTGGAAGCTAGAATTAATTGCCAAGGTTGAAGACGCTACATATTTTAAAAGAATGATTTGGATAGATCAAGAGCGTTTTGTGCCTTTAAAAGAAGAACTTTTTGCTAAAAGCGGACAATTGTTGAAGAAAACAATAATGAGTGAAATTTTTAAAATTGATGGACGTTGGTATCCTAAAAAAATGAATTATAAAGACATGTTAAAATCTGGAAAAGGTACCGATTTTATTATTAATTCAATTGAGTTTAATGCTACAATCCCTAAACATATCTTTAGTAAAAGTTCTTTAAGAAAATAATTGTATTGATGCGTAAGTTTTTAAACAAAGTATATCACGAAGTTTTTAAAACGAGGTTTGAAGCCTTTTTTTTTAGTCTTTTAGCAGTTTTATTTGGCTCTTTAATTGTACCCGAAGCCTTTTTTCAAAATGTATTGTTGCCATTTTTATTGCTTCTTAATTTAATTTCGGGTGTCATATTGGTATCCAAAAATAAAATGCTAATTTGGTTTTTTGCTGTATTAGCTGTTATAGGTATATCTATGTTTATTCATTTTCAAATAAATACGATAAATCCTAAATTCGGACAATTACAATTAGTTTTATACGGCTTATTTTATGCATTTGTAACGGTAGATATTATTAAACAAGTGTGGAATGCTAAAGAGGTTAATAAAAATGTAATTATTGGGTTAATGACTGGTTATTTATCTTTAGGTTTACTCGCTTTTTTTATTTTTTTATCCATAGAAACTCTAAATCCTGATTCTTTTCAAGGTAGATTAATTACCAATTTAAGTAGTGAAGATCGTATAGATTCTTTAATGTATTACAGTTATATTACTTTATTAACTATTGGGTACGGAGAAATTATACCAGTAACAGCGATTGCGCAAAAAGCCGCAGTTTTAACAGGTTTAATCGGTCAGTTTTATTTAGTTATTATTACTGCAGTTGTAGTTGAAAAATATGTTAGTTATTCTAAAAAACAATAGTTAACACCAAACAAAAATTAAGTTATGACAACAGAATACGCTATAATAATAGCAGATGATCACAGTATGTTTTTAGAAGGCTTGCGTAGTATTATCTCTGAAGAAAAAAATATAACAATTGTTTTAACAGCTATTAAAGGTACACAAGTGCTTAAATATTTACAGGTAAACCCAAATCAGAAAATAGATTTGGTAATTACTGATATTAATATGCCAGAAATGGATGGCGTTGCTTTAAATAAAGCTATTAAAAATGAGTTTCCGCTCATAAAAACTTTAGTAGTTAGTATGTTAGAAGAGCCATTAAAAATTCAAGAATTAATAGAAGCAAAGGCAAATGGTTATTTATCAAAAAATGCAGAAAAAAACGAACTTTTAAAAGCTATTAAAACTATTTTGAAAGGAGAAAATTATTTTTCACCTAGAATAAAAAGTATATTAATGGAAGCAATGTTTACCGCTAAGTCACAACCAGAAATATCTTTAACTAAAAGAGAAATGGAAGTGTTAAAATTAATAGCAAAAGAATATACAACTAAAGAAATAGCAGCAAAATTATTTTTAAGCAAGCATACGATAGAAAGTTATCGAAAAAATTTAATTTCAAAATTAAATGTACGTAACCTAGCAGGTTTAACAAGATATGCTATGGAAAAAGGGCTTTTAAATTAATAAAAACTTCGCTATTCCCTGAAAACAGGGTAGTAAATTTCACGGTATTTGGGTTAATTAGAATTGATATGTTTCTGCAACTTTGTAGTATCAATTTATATAACTATTAATATCAGATATTATGATTTACGGAATTACATTAATCTTTTTAAGTATTATCGCAGTACCTTCTTTAATTTTAGCAAAAAAACCAAATGCTCAAGAATTATTAGATAAAATTGAACCGTACCAAGGTTGGATTGGTTTAGTTTTTTGCTTGTCGGGTATTTGGGGTGTTATCTCCGCTTTTTTAAACATGGGATGGATAACTTCTTTACCAATATGGTGGGCTACTTTTTTAGCAGGAAGTTTAGTACAAGCAGTATTAGGATTTATGCTTGGTTTTGGAATGATTAATAAAATAATTTTAAGCAAAAACGAAGCAGCACAGCAAAAATCAGCAGCGTTAAGGGAGAAATTAGCACCAAAATTGGGGAAGCTTGGTGTTTTTGGACTTATCGTTGGGGGTTGGATGATTGTTGCTTCGATACTTTTTATGTAAATAAGGGATTACAAAAAAAGGGTGTCTAAAAAATAACTTTTTTAGATAATTAAGAACCTGTACATTTTTTAATGTACAGGTTTTTTATATTTATAAGGAATCAATAATTTATGAAAAAAAATTAATTATTGTTTAATATATTTGTGATTAATCAACTACAACTTAATCCACTATAATGTTAAAACAGCCCCAAATAATTCTTCTGATTCTTGTTTTTATGCTTTGTTTTAATTTAAGCTATTCACAAAACAAAATTTATACAAGAAAAAAGGTAAACGATACTATAAAAAAACTTCCTCGATTTACGGCTTACAAAAATTCTTATTTTATTACCGGAATACCTACAAATACTGGTGTTTCGAGTGCAACTGCCGATATTAAGTATCAAATTAGTTTTAAGCAATTAATAACTAGAAATACGTTACCATGGGATACTCATTTGTTTTTTACATACAGCCAAAAAGCATTTTGGAATGTTTATAAAGAATCAAGTCCTTTTACTGAAATAAATTTTAATCCATCAATAGGAGTAGGGAAGTTTATTTATAATAAAAATGATCGATTAATAGGTATTGGTTCAATTGCTTTTGAACATGAATCTAACGGAAGAGATAGTATTTTTTCGAGAAGTTGGAATAATATACACGGCTCTTTTACAACAAAAATAGCTCCAAAAACAATGTTAACTGTTAAAGCATGGATTCCTTTTTCATATGAGCTAGATAATCCTAATTTACTAGATTACATTGGTTTAGGCGAAGCGACACTTACACATAAATTTTTAAAAGGAAAATTAGAGTTAGAAATGATGTTTCGTAAGGGGCTTAAATGGGATTTAAAAGGAGCTATGCGATCAAGAATATATTATAGTGCTTCAAAAAATTCTAACCAATATTTTATGTTTGAATGGTTTAACGGATATGCCGAAAGCCTTATAGATTATAGAAAATACACAAGTATGATTCGGATTGGTTATGTAATTCGACCTGGATCATTTAAATTATTAAACTGGTAAAAAGTAAAAAACTTCATTTAATTAAAAATGAAGTTTTTTTTATAAACTAAAAAGAGTTTTATACGCCTCCTTTAAGCATGTCTTGCCATTTTTCAAGCTCTTTCCATTGGCCTTCATCAGCAAGTCTTGCTTGTGCAGACCAAGTTAATGGGCGATGTGCAGAGTAAGCAGGTCCTGCTTCAATTAAAACCTTTTGTAACTCAGCATTTGAAGTTAATGCTAATTGATGATAATTATAAATTCCGTCATCATTTAAAAGTTTTTCAATCTTAATACCAATTCCTTCTATTTTGGTAAGATCTTCTTTATAATTATTAGGAGCTTCTTTATCGGTTGTTTTACCTCCAAAAATTTGATGCAATAACCAGCCTAAAATAATTCCTAATATAAAAGCTGCTATTAACCATAATAGCCAAGACCAAAAAACATCTGAGCCATCACAAGCGATTGTATTTATTTGTAAAAATTTCATGATTTAATAAGTATGTTAGTTTTTATCTATAATTTTAATTTCAACGCGTCTATTTTTTCTTCTACCATCAAGACTGGTATTAGCTGCCATAGGATGCGCTTTTCCTTCAGATGCAACTTTAATTTGAGCTTCGCTAACACCTAAACCTGTTAAGTGCGATTTAAACTCTTCGGCTCTTTTTAAACCTAGTTCAATATTATATTCATCGGTACCATCAGAATCTGTATGCCCCGTTATAATTATTTTATCAGAAGATTCTTTTAAAAAGGTAGCTAATTCAGCAAAATAAGCATCTATATTAGCTTTTTTTACTTCGTGATCACTATCATAATGATAAAAAACATGCGTTTCATATAAATGCTCAATAATTTCGTCATTTCTAGTTACCCATTTGCATCTAGATTCATGCATGTCATTAACTATTGTTTCTTTACAATCGCCTCCTTTTCTGGCTCCAAATTCAATTTGTTCTAAAGCTATTTCAGGTTGAAAAAGTTTAGCTACGTTTTTTGCCCTAGCAATACCAAACTCTTCATCTTCGTTATTAAAATAAGGCGCAACAATAAGTAGTTTTTTACCTTGTTTTTTATTACCAATAATCTCCGCTCTTTTGTTAGGCCATAAATCATTTGTAATCGCTTTTTTTGTATCACAATCAAATATTAGTGGTCCATATTTAACTGTTGTTGGTGTTTCCTTCTCACAGCACGCAACTGTACCTTTATACCAGCTCCAGCTTAGCCAGGCCAATAGTAAAAAGAGAAGAAAAATGATAAAAGCAAGTGTTTTTTTCATTTTAATTAGTTTTTAAATTAGTTATAAAGCTAATATACAGCTTTATAGGTATTGTTCGTTATTTGTTTTTTTATTTTTTATAAAATTTGATGTTTTTATAAAATTGATAATATTGTATAAAATATTATTTTTTTTATCTAGATAATACCTGTAATTGTAGCTGCCAACTAAAAGTTAACAATCCGTAATTTAGTTCAAGTTGCTTTAATTATTTTTTATTGAGTTTATGAATATTTTGTGTTGTTTATAATACATATCTGAAGGCACTATATTTAAAATTGTGTGTAAATAACCTGAAAAAAGACTACACAGAAATCACTGCATATTTGTATTATAATGTTCTGCGTTATGTAACTTAAGTTTTGGTTAAAAGCAGAACAGAGCGTTAAGAAATAGTTCAGTGGAATCTGCCGATTTGGCATACTACAGTTCCTAAAAAAAACATATCTAAATATTTCTTCTACAATGATAATGGAACACTTTTTATGCGACGATGTAGGAGGGAAGCATAATATGCTTGGAATGAAATAGTTATAATTAATTCAAGTTTATTTAAAAAGTTGATTGATATTTACCTTGTAAAGTTTTCCTATTGGCACAATATGATCTAAAATATGAATTCTATTTCCTTCTATGCTACTGATATGTTTTTTTGCAACTGCAAACGATTTATGAACTTGAATAAAATCAGTATTTGAAAGCAATAGTATGGTATCGGATATTTTTTCTCGAATAGTTATAGTATCGTTTGTAGTAACCACTTTGGTGTAATTTCCTGAAGCTTCAATAAATAAAATACTATCTAAATCTACTTGAATATGACTATTGTTTTGTTTTAAAAAAATGGATTGATCCTCAGGTTCTACGTTTGCTTTACGCTCTTTTTTTGTAGTATTGGTTTTAGAAGCCGTAACCTTGTTTATAGCACTTAAAAAGCGTTCAAAACTAAACGGCTTTAATAAATAATCGACAACATTTAATTCATAGCCTTCAATTGCAAATTCACTATATGCAGTAGTTACAATAACTTTTGGAGGAGAGTTCAATGTTTTTAAAAATTCAAAGCCTTTTAATTTTGGCATGTTTAAATCTAAAAAAATAAGATCTACTTCCTCTTTTTGTAAATAGTCTATGGCTTCTATAGCATCATAGCAATCTGCTTTAAATTCTAAATTTGGGAGCATATCACAATAGCCTTTTATAATATCGTGTGCAATATGCTCGTCATCTATAATTAAATACTTAATCTTCATAGTGTAATATTCAATTTAGCGTTGTAAATGTTGTTGGTTTTTGAGATTGTTAAATTATGATTTTTTGGATACACCAACTCTAATCTACGTTTTAGATTTTTTAAACCTATTCCTACTTCCTGATTTTCTTTATTAACTTCAAAGTTATTTTCTATTTCAAAATTAATGATATTATTATGAGCTTCTAAATTAATTCGAATAAAAGCATGTTCTCTTAAGTTTTCAACGCCATGTTTAAATGCATTTTCTAAAAGAATAATAAAAAGAAGTGGACTGATTTCATAATCATTATCCTTAATATCCATATTAAATTGAACATCAATAGCTTTATGATAACGCATTTTA